>NZ_JBHVFF010000128.1:0-22317 GCF_042801895.1 Streptomyces sp. NPDC057543
GGGCTCGGCTGGACGACGGTGGAGCGCGGGGCGATAAGCCAGCGGAAGCGGCGGCCCGCGTCGTCGCGGGCCGCCTGGCCCGCGTCCGTGCCACCGCGGCAGACACCTTCGACGGCGCGCAGAGCGGCCCGTACACCGACCACGTCGGCGGCCGGGTCCAGGGCCTTCAGCTTGGTCTCGTCGAGATGGGTACGGGCGGCGACGAAATCCCGCGCGCGGCAGTAGACGACCACGCCCGCGTTGAAGAACTCGCCGCGCTGCACCCGCGGCACCACGCGCAGCAGCGCGTACTCGAAGACATCGCGCTCGCTCACCGCTGGCCGTCCTTGTCGTTCTTCTTCTTGGTGGGGTGGGGCCACGGGGTGAGGTGCTCGGTGAGCCACCCGGGGGCCTGGGACGGCTTGGGCTCGGTGGGGCCCTCCAGCGTGATCCGCTCATGAATCGTCGCGGCGCGCGGCAGCAGCGCCTCCACATAGGCTCGGCGCAGCTCGTCCGTGGAGTCGAAGCCGGGCTCGTCCACCAGCCATTCGTCGGGCACGTCGGCCGCGACCTCGGTGAGCAGTTCCTCGGTGACCAGCGGGGCGAGTTCGGCGGCCGCCGCCGCGATATCGGGGGCGAACGGGGCGAGCGCGTGGTCCGAGGCGTTGTACGGCTTGGCCGCGGACGTCTGGGCGCCGGGCCAGTTGTGGTGCCAGATCATGGTGGCGCCGTGATCGATGAGCCACAGGTCGCCGTGCCAGATCAGCATGTTCGGATTGCGCCAGGACCGGTCGACGTTGTTGATCAGCGCGTCGAACCAGACGACCCGGCCGGCTTCCCGGGAGTCCACCTGATAGGCGAGCGAGTCGAAGCCGATCGATCCGGGCAGGAAATCCATCCCGAGATTGAGCCCGCCGCTGGCCTTCAGGAGTTCCTGCACCTCCTGGTCGGGCTCGGCGAGCCCGATGACCGGGTCGAGCTGGATCTGCACGAGGTCGGGGACGCGAAGGCCGAGCCTGCGGCCGAGCTGTCCGCAGATGACCTCCGCGACCAGCGTCTTACGGCCCTGTCCGGCGCCGGTGAATTTCATGACATACGTGCCCAGGTCATCGGCTTCGACGATTCCGGGCAGCGATCCACCCTCCCGCAGGGGCGTGACGTAGCGGGTCGCTGTGACTTCGGTGAGCATTTTCCCAGGCTATCCGGCGCCCGGACACCACGATCCACGGCTCGGTTCCCACGAGTATCAGAGCGCCACCGGCCGCCAGGGTCGGGTAGTGGACGTTCGCCGCGGCCCGGACGGCGAACAGCCCCGCGCCCGCCCGTGCCGTTCACGCTCGGGAATGCGGTCGATGCCCGGGCCGTCAGGGCCGATGACGTAACGCCTACGAACGCAACGCGGCCAGCACACGGCTGCGAAGAAGCTCGTACTCCGCACGGAGCCGCACGATCTCCGCAGGCCGTTCGATCACATCCCCGCCGACCACTGTCTCATCGGGGCCGAACTGCTCTCGCGTGAGATCGACTTCGATTCCCATGCCCAGACGGTTCCACCAGTGGTAGTCGACGCGCTCGCCGTCGACGTGGACCTCGCCACGGATCAGCTCACCACCCAACAGGTCGTGCACCACCAGGGCGGTGACACCGCATTGGTCGCGTGCCGGGTTGTCCGGGGTCCAGTGCGGACGGTGGGCCGACGTCGCGGTGTCCGCACCCCACCCGCCGCGAATGGCCTGCTCAAGGTCGTTGAAGTTGATCAGCGTCATGTCGCTCAGCCTCGCAGACACCTCTGACAATCACCGCGGCCGTTCACACCCGGCCGTTCACACGTGGCCTGTCACGCGCGACGCCCGGTCTCCCGCCGGTCCGGGCCAGAACCGGAACCGGGGCCTCAGCCGGACCGAAACCAGGTGCCGGTCCATCCGCATTCCGCCTGTCATGGATTCTTCATGACAGGCACCGTTCAGAGAAATCGGTGCGCGGAGGCCACCTGCCGGCCGCAGGTCTTCCACACCGTGGTCGCCGGCGCGACTCCGACCGCTCGGCGGTTGCACGACACCCATTGGGAGGAACGGCCCCTCGGCCACTCGGATGTACTTCCGGCGAATTACGCGCGCAATTCGCTGCTCCCGAGGCGGCCGGGCTGACGCGCCCGCTCATGCCGGTGCACGGTCCTGCCGATGACAATGTGGCCGTCGTGCTGCGCCGGCCGTCTGGTCACCCACAGGGAGACGGCGGGCAATCCGTGCCTGCTGGAGCGGGACTCCCTCAAGAAGTCCCTGGCGCGTTGAACACGGGGGGTCCCGCTGCGCGTACCCCAGGTCGGACACAGACGTTGTGAACACCTAGGCCGTAAACACAGAAGTCGCGGACATCGACAGTCGCGAACATCGCAGAAGGGAATGCCGGAATGAGCGCATCGCAGGACCACGAGGTCCGTCCCGGACGTCGGGCCGTTGTCACAGCGGTCGGGGCCGTCTCGGTGGCTGCCGTACTCACTGCGTGCGGAAACGAGAAGGAATCGGGGAATTCGGATGCGGTCCGACCGGCCGCCGGCGGAAAGGACGTCGGCGACGACGCGCTGACGAAGACCGCCGACGTCCCGAAGGGCGGCGGAAAGGACATCGGCGGCGACACGCTGGCGAAGACCGCCGACATCCCGAAGGGCGGCGGAAAGATCTTCGCCGACCAGGGCGTCGTGGTGACGCAGCCCGAGGCCGGTGACTTCAAGGCGTTCTCGTCGAAGTGCACCCATCAGGGATGCGCGGTGTCGAGCGTGTCGAACGGCACCATCAACTGCCCCTGCCACGGCAGCAAATTCGACCTCCGGACGGGTAGCGTGACGGCGGGGCCGGCGCGCCAGCCGCTGCCCGCCAAGGCCATCACCGTCGAAGGCGATTCGATCACCCTCACGTCCTAGTGGTATTGCCCCGTCCGGCCGCGATCCGCCGGACGGGCCCCGGTCCGCCCTCCGCTCCGCCAGCAGCCGAGCACATCATCGGTGGTCGTGATGGTGGCGACGAGGGCGAGCGTGTTGCGGATCATCGCGGGGGTGTAGTCGGCCGGCACCCCCGCGATGGCGTCGGACGGCACCACCGCCGTATAGCCGAGATTCACCGCGTCGAACACGGCGTTGGGGACGGCGACATTGGCCGAGACACCGGTGACGACGAGCGTCCGGCAGCCGAGGTTACGGAGCAACGCGTCCACGTCCGTACCGGCGATGGGCGAGAGGCCGTGCAGCCGGCGCACGACGAGGTCCTCGTCCGCCACCTCGATGGGCGCGGCGATCCGTACCGCCGTGGTGCCCGAGTGCTGTTGTACGGGCAACCGGCCGGCGGCCCGGAACAGGCGGGCGTTGTTGTTGGCTCCCCGCCCGTCGGGGCGGCGTTCGGCCACCGCGTGCAGTACCTGGATCCCGGCCTGATGGGCGGCCGCCACCAGCCGGGCGACTCGGTGAAGGGCCCCGGAGGACCTGGCCTCCTCGGCCAGCTCCGGCAGGGCACTGTCGGGGCCCACGACACCTTGCTGGCATTCGACCGTCAGAAGCACGGTGGTGGCCGGATCGAGCTGCCCGGCGAGCTGTTCCTTCGTCGGCACGGCTGCCCCCTTTCAGTGGCGGATCGGGCGCGCGAGGCTAACCGCCATTGCATCACGAGGGAAGAGGCCCCATGATTCCTGACACATAGTCAGCTATTCGGAGGGGGGCGCCCATGGCCGCCATTCAGCGACGGGGCCGTCGGATCATGATGACGGACGCGGAACGCGACACCTATCTCGCCGAGCAGCGGACCTGCCGGGTCGCCACCGTGTCCGCCGTCGGCCGCCCGCACATCGGCGCCCTCTGGTTCACCTGGGACGGCACCTCACTCTGGCTGTACTCGATCACCCGCAGCCTGCGCTGGTCCCAGCTGCGCGACGACCCGAGGATCGCGGTGGTCGTGGACGACGGGGTGGAGTACGCGGACCTGCGCGGCATCGAACTCTCCGGCGAGGCCGTCCCGGTCGGCGAGGCACCCCGCACCGGCGAACCCTTCCCCGAACTCGACGTGCCCGAGCGGCTGTTCGCGGCGAAGTACTTCGGGATGGACACCATGCCGCACGACGGGCGGCACGCCTGGCTGCGGCTCACTCCGGAGGCCATCACCTCCTGGGACTTCCGGAGGCTCGCAGGGCTGTCCTCGACGTGAGCGGTCTCGGCGGAAGAACCTGACCCCGGCCTCGACAGGAGAGCGTGAGCGGCCTCGACGGGAGAACAGAAACGACGCCGGCGGGAGAAGACCTGCGCCCCGCCTACGCCGTCGGCGCATCCATCTCCCGGCCCGCCGCCCGCAGCGCCGTCACGGCCGCCCTGATCGACGGACGGCGGTCCGCGTCGGTGCGCCACACGGCGTGGACGTGCCGTCGCATCTTCTGCCGTACGGGCACGAGCCGCACCCCGTCGGGCACCGGCCCACGGCCCAGCCGAGGCGCCACACAGACCCCCATCCCAGCGGCGATCAGGGCGAGTTGGGTGTGATGCTCGCCCGCCAGATGCGCGATGCGCGGCTCGATGCCCTTCGAGCGCAGGGTGAACATCAGCCAGTCGTAGCAGAACTCGCCCTCGGGCCAGGACACCCAGTCGTCGTCGGCGAACTCTTCCAGATCCACCTCCACCCGGTCCGCCAGGGGATGACCGGCCGGCATGGCGACGTCCGGTGCGTCGTCCAGGAGTTCGGCCTTGGCCAGACCACCGGGCACCGGCAGCCGCTTGTTGCTCCAGTCCAGCACGACCGCCAGGTCGATATCGCCTCTGATGACCGCACGGATTCCATCCTCGGGCTCCAATTCCCGTGTCTGTACGCGCAGTTCGGGATGGTCGGCGCGCAGCGCCTGGAGCGCCGCAGGGAAGAGCCCGCGCGCGGCGGTCGGAAAGGCGGAGAGCCGTATCTCACCCACCACCTCCCCGCGCTGCGCCTCGATGTCGGACTGAGCCAGCTCGACCTGGGACAGGATCCGGGCCGCGTGGTCGGCGAGCAGCTGACCGGCGTCGGTGAGCCGGACTCCGCGGCCGTTCTTGGCGAGGAGTTGCTGGCCCACCTCCCGCTCCAGCTTCGACATCTGCTGGGAGACCGCCGACGTGGTGACATGCAGCCCCTCGGCGGCACCGCTGACCGAACCGTGCCGGGCGAGTGCATCCAGGGTGCGCAGGCGCTCCAGATTCAACATGTAAGCAATGCTACGCGGTTTTCCACACAAAATCTCACTTGTCCTACGCGATTGTTTTCGTCATCGTTGACCGCATGAGCGCGCCGGCCACACCGAGAACCCCTCCTCCCGCCAAATCCTCCGCCCCGTCCCGGCCGACCAGGACGGCCACCCCCGCCACCACCGCGACACCCGCTGCCCCGGTGCCGCTCGCGACGCCCTCTTCGGCCCCGGCCGCGCGACCGGGGCCGGATTGGCGGATCCGCTTCGGAGCGCTCTCCCTCATATGGGGCTTCAGCTTCCTTCTGATCAAGGTCGGAACCGAGGGGTACGCCCCGTTCCAGGTCACTCTCGGCCGCCTCCTGTCGGGCACGGCGGTGCTGGCCGTCGCGATGGCGGTACGACGGGAGCGGCCGCCGCGCGGTGCCCGCACGTGGGGACATCTGGCCGTCGCCGCGTTCTTCCTGAACGCGCTGCCGTTCTCGCTCTTCGCCTATGCCGAGCTGACCATCCCGTCGACCCTGGCCGGAATCTGCAATGCGACCTCGCCCCTGTGGGGCATGGCGCTGTCGCTCGTCGCGCTCTCGGAGGACCGGCCGACCCGTCGCCGTGTCGCCGGGCTCGGGCTCGGTTTCCTGGGCGTACTGACCGTGCTGGGCGCCTGGCAGGGCTTCTCCGGGCTGGACTTCGGCGGTACGACCATGGCGCTGCTCGCCTCCCTCAGCTATCCGATCGGCTGGATCTACGTCCGCAGAACGCTGGCGGGCAGCGGTTCGTCCACGCTCTCCCTGACCGGCAGCCAGCTCTTGCTCGGTACGGTGCAGATCGCTCTGGTGACCCCGCTGTTCACGTCGGTCCCCGACGGATTTCCCCTCCTCCCGACCCTGGCCGTGGTCGCCCTGGGCGCGCTCGGTACGGGCCTGGCGGTGCTGATCCAGTACGGCCTGGTGGAGGAGGTCGGACCCACGACCGCGCAGATGGTCACCTACTTCATCCCGGTCATCGCCACCGCGGCCGGAGTCCTCGTGCTCGGCGAGCAGCTGAGCTGGAACACTCCGGTCGGCGCCCTCGTGGTCCTGGCGGGCGCCGCCCTGACCCAGAGCAGGGCGCGCGGCGGCAGGAACGGGACCGGGACTCAGCCGTAGTTCAGCGGTTTCGCCGGTCCGGCCGCCGCCGCCACCGCATCGGCCAGGAGCTCGATGTCGCCCTCGGTGAGCGGTGAGACGGTGAGCCGGACACCCTGGGGCGCGGTCATCCGGAACCGCGCTCCGGGCGCCACCGCCCAGCCCGCGTGCAGCAGCCGTGCCACGGCCCCGGTCTCGTCGCTCACCGGTACCCACACATTCATGCCGCTGCGTCCGTGCGCCTCCACGCCCCGCTCCTTCAGTGCCCGCACGAGTGCGTCCCGCCGCTTCGCGTACGCCCGTGCCACCTCGGCCGGGTCGACCGCGCCCGAGGCCCACAGATGCACCACGGCCCGTTGCAGCAGTCTGCTGACCCAGCCGGGGCCGAGCCGCTGCCGGCCCGACACCCGGTCGACGGTGACCGGGTCGCCGGTCAGTGCGGCAACGCGCAGATCCGGCCCGTACGCCTTGGCCACGGACCGCACGAACGCCCACCGGTCCGTGGCGCCCGCCAGCGGGTACAGCGGGAGATCGACGATGCCGTGCCCGTGGTCGTCCTCGATCAGGAGCACTCCGCGGTGTCCGGCGAGGACGCCCCGTAGCTCGAAGGCGCGCCCGTCACTGATCGCGGCCCCGGTCGGATTCTGCGCCCGATCGGTGACGACGAGCGCGCGGGCACCGGCGTTCAGCACGCGCTCCACGTCATCGGGCAACGGTCCGTCGTCGTCGAGTGCGACAGGCACGGGGCGCAGTCCCAGCGCCGGTACGAGATCGAGCATGCTGCCCCACCCCGGGTCTTCCACGGCCACCGCGTCACCGGGTTTCAGATGCGCGACCAGTACGCGCTCGATCGCGTCCAGCGATCCGGAGGTCGCTACCACGGGTCCGCCCGGCACTCCGTCGGCTTCCAGTGCGGCGCGCGCGAGTGCGGCGAACTCCGGGTCCACCGGCGGCTGTCCGTACAGACCGGGGTGTCTCGCGTACTCGCCCGTGGCCGCCGCGAACGCCTCCCCCAGCGCGGGCAGCAGCGCCGGATCGGGGTTCCCCTCCCCCAGGTCCCGCACCCCGGGCGGCGCCTCGACCCGGAGCGAACCGCGCGCCGTACTCGCGGGGCGCAGCCGCACCCTGCTGCCCCGGCGCCCGGCCGTCTCGATCACTCCACGCTCGCGCAGCGTGCGGTAGGCGGCCGCCACCGTATTGGGATTCACCCCCAGCAACTCCGCCAACTCCCGCATCGGCGGCAGCACTTGCCCCGGCGCGAGGTCACCCGAGCCGACTCCGAGCTCCACACTGGCGGCAATTTCCGATGCGCGCCGCCCGACGATCCGATACTCTCCTAGCACAAACAAGATTATGCACTAGCGCAATGGAGTACGCAATGTCGGACACCGCATCGCCGCAGAGCACGGGCCCGGACACCGCGGCCGGGTACCGGCCGACCGAGCGCACCGTCCCGACCCGTTCCCGCGATCGCGCGGCCTACGACCGGGAACTGGTCCACTCGATACTCGACGAGGCGTACGTCTGCCACCTCGGCTTCGTCCGTGACGGCGCGCCGGTCGTCCTGCCGACACTTTTCGGCCGGGTCGGCGAGCGGCTCTACGTACACGGTTCGACCGGCTCCCGGCCGCTGCGGGAGACCGGCCGGACCGACCCCGGCCTGCCCGTCTGCCTGACGGTGACGCATGTCGACGGGCTGGTGCTGGCCCGCTCCGCCTTCCATCACTCGATCAACTACCGCTCCGTGGTCGTCCACGGCATCGCACGCACGGTGACCGACCCGCAGGAGCGGCGGACCGCCCTCGACGCGATCGTCGACCACGTGGTGCCGGGCCGGTCCGCGGACTCTCGGCCCGCCGACGAGAAGGAACTCGCGGCGACGGCGGTGATCCGGCTGGACCTCCAGGAGGTCTCCGCCAAGATCCGCACCGGCGGCCCCAACGACGAACCCCGCGACCTCACGCTGCCCCACTGGGCAGGCGTCGTCCCGCTCGCCCACGGCTACGCGGCGCCGCTCCCCTCGGACGACCTCGATCCCGCGATCGGGGTGCCCGGCTACATCACCGCGCTCTGAGCCGTACCAGGAATGGACGGGCCCGGACACCACGGCTACGGGCCCGTCCGCCCGCAGGTCGGTACGGCCGCCCGGCGGCGGGCGTGCGCGGCACCGCGCGCTTCGGCGAACGCCGACCCCGTGACGGCCGCGAGGAGCAGCAGCGTCCCGACGACGGTCGCCGCGGTGAGCTGCTCACGGAGCACCAAGACGGCGATAACCGCCGCACTGACCGGTTCGAGCAGCGTGATCACGGACACCGTCGCGGCACGCACCAGCGCGGCGCCCACGAAGTAGAGCGCGTAAGCAAGCCCGGTCGGTACCGACGAGGCCGCCCGCGCACGCCAGAACGACAGGGCGAGCGGGCCCAGGTCGCTGACCTCGAAGTTCAGCGAGGCGGCGGCCCCGGCAGTACCCCGGGCAACACCGGCGGTGATCAAACAGAAGACGCTCCGCCCGATGGGCAGGCCGGAAGCAGGATTCGACGCGTGGCTTCTCCGGATGAAGACAGGAGGGTGATCGCTCGGCTCCGCACCCGGGCCGCGACGGACCGCCCGGGAACTGCCCGAGCCCGGTCTTCGTCAGGAGTGGCCGCCGCCCGTGTCAGGCGGCGGGCGGCGAAAGCGCTGTCGAATACATGCGCGTCACATCACGTCGCAGCGCGGCCTGTGGACAACTCCCCCTCGGCGGCGGCGCGACCCCCGTCCGCTCCGGCTATCCGACCGCCGCCCGGCCCTGACGCGACGGGGCCGGAGGGCGTCCGCGGCGTCGCCGACTGGGCGATGAAGGCGCCGATCAGCACCATGGAACCACCGATGAGCTGAGGCGCCGACAGGTGCTCACCAAGCATCACCCAGGCGAGCACGGTCGCGATCACCGCCTCGAGACAGGCGACGACACCCGCCACCGCGGGCGAGAGCAGCCGTACCGAGATCACGCCGGTGACGTAGGCGAGCACCGTCGCCAACAGCACGATCCACAGGAGCAGAAGCCATGCCGGTACGTCCGTGCCGTCCATGCCCGCGCTGCCGCCCAGAACCGACCAGTCCATGTTCCACGGCCGCGCGACCACGGTGAGAACGACCGTGCCGATCAGCAGCCCGTACGCGATGACACCGACCGGATGCGGCGGTTCCGCACCTTCCGCCTTATCCGCGCTCCCCTGGTCGGACAGGACGAAGTAACCGACCTGACAGCAGGCGGCACCGAGCGCGAGCACCAGCCCGACCACGTCGAAGCTCAGCCCCGACCAGACCTCGACCACGCACGCGAGCCCCCCGACGGCGAGCACCACACCGACCGCGGCGCCCCGGGTGACCGGCCGGCGCTGGACGAAGCGGACCCAGCCGAGGACGAGCGCAGGCGCCAGATACTCCACGAGGAGCGCGACACCGACGGGAATACGGGAGATCGCGGCGAAGTAGAAGGCCTGCACACCCGCGACGGCGAGCAGCCCGAACCCGAGCAGCAGGACCGGCCTGCTGCGCACGAGGTCCCGGTGCCGCCAGGCGACGGGCAGCATCACGAGGGCGGCGCCCGCCACCCGTAGCCACACCACCTGGAGCGGATCGAGGCCTGCCTCGATGAGCGGCTTGGCCGCCACCCCTGAACCACCGAATGCGAACGCCGAAACCAGGGCAAGTCCCAGGCTGGCGCTTCTCCCCTGAGACGCGTGCATCGGGACATCATGACAGCTGAAGTCAGGAGCGTCACCCCGGTGACCCCTGACGTGCGCTCTCCGTCAGACACCCGGCCCCACCGCGGCCCCCGCCATGGTCGAGGATCCGGAGCCGCGCGCCACACTGGTCGGCGTCACCGTGGTCGGCGTCACCATCGGACACCAGCTCCCTGGCCTCGAGGCACCGCGCGACACTCCCGCCGACCGCATCGCCGCCCTGCTCCGCGCGGCCTTCAAGCCCCTGACCGAACCGCCACGCCGAATCGGCGCCCGCACCTCGGGCCGTCAACCCCCGGTGCCTCGCCACCCCTGGCCTGACGCCCCCACGATCCGGGCCGCGAGCTGCACCGCGTCGACACCGGCCCGCTCCAACACCTCGACGGCCCGGCACTCGTCGTCCCTGGCCAGCGCCGCGAGCAGATCGAGCCCGCCGGCCCTCACTTCGCCCCGCAGTTCCGCCCGCTCCAAGGCTCCCGCCATCGCCGTGGCGGCCGAGGGCGACCAGCCTTCCACGCCCGCGTCCCGCACAACGGAATCCGGGCCCCGGACGACCGGAACAGCGCCGGAGTCCTCCACCGCACCCTGCCAGCGGAGCCCGTAGCCGATACTGCGCTGGACGAGATACCCGAGCACCTTGGCCAGTTGGGGTCCCCCCTCGAAGGCCGCCCGCACCTCGGGGTCCGATTCGATGAGAGAGTGCAGCAGATGCGCCGTGTCGATCTGCCGGTCGCCGTCGCGCAGTGCGCGCCTGCGGGCACCCGTCACCACCGCGGCCAGCTCCACAGTGAGTCTGGCGTCGAACTCAGCACGGTTCGGTGCGGGCTGCTGAGGGATCCGCGGCGTCCGGTTTTGCACATCTCCCACCCCATCAGTCCCGCAGCACCGAAGCATCGCCGGATGGGCCCATTTAGGCATCCCACGCAAGTTGGGCACACTCGAACGGTTCCTCCTCCTTGCGGATGAGATCTCGCCATTTCGGGATCCGATCCGGAAGAACGGCGCGCGCCGCCTTGCACCGCGCTCCCGGAGCAACCGGGAGCCCCCCGTACGTCCCACAGGCCACATCACCCCACGGCAGCCGGAAGGGAGTCTGCGGACGTGTCCTGGTTGGTCGCCTTGCCGGCGCTCGACGGGCGGGAGTACGTGCACCTGGTCCACGCACCGGCGGACGCACTGCGCGCCGACCTCTTCTGGGCCGCGTTCCACCGCCATGACGACGGCCCGCACCCGCGCGCCTGCGACCGGTTCGACGCCGCACTGATCTGGCGGGCGGCACCCAAGGACCGGATCACATAAATCTGACGGTTCATCAGTATTGAATGTTCACGTCGCTGCGGCTACGTTCCGCGACACCGTAACCCGCCGAGAAGGGGTGGTCGCATGGCCGAAGTCAGCGCCGAGGCACGCATCGAAGCGCCGGCCGAGAAGGTCTGGGCGCAGCTGACGGACTTCACCGCGTACGGCCAGTGGAACGCCACCCACACCAGCTTCCCCAAGGGTGGCCCGGCAACACTCGAAGTCGCGGCCACCTACGAGGAGAACATGAAGCTCATGGGCTTCCCGGCGGAGGTGACCTGGACGGTGGCGGAGCTGGAGACCGCGCGCCTGCTGACCACCAAGGGCAAGGGGCCGATGGGCGTCAACCTGGCCATGCGCTACTCCCTGACTCCCGACGGCGACGCGACCACGGTACGAATCGACGGGGAGTTCACCGGCGCGGCGGTCTCCCTGATGGCGGGCAAACTCAAGGATTCGGCGACCGCCGCGCTCGTCGAATCACTGCGCAAACTGGGCGGCCTGGTCGCGGCCTGACAACTACCGGCAGGACGGGGAAGGGGCCCCGCGGCTCGGCCGCGAGGCCCCTGACACTTTGCACCTTCCGCCTTGCACCTCGCCCCACGGTCTCAGTGCTCGTCGGCGAGGATCAGATAGAGCTTCTTACGGGCGTCATTGATGACCGAGAGCGCCTTCTGACGCTGATCGACCGAGCCGGTCTTCCAGACCTGACCGAACGCCTCCATCAGACCGAAACCGGCCTGCCGGATCTCATTGACGCTCTCCCAGTCGACTCCGCGCCCGGCCTCCTCCCAGGGCGCGTCGGGTCCCGACTCCGCCTCGGTGCGACCGGTGTCGGTCAGCGTGAACAGCTTCTTGCCGCCCTCGCTGGCACTGACGATCAGACCCTCGTCCTCCAGGAGCTGGAGGGTCGGGTAGACCGAGCCCGGACTGGGCCGCCAGGCCCCGCCACTGCGCTCGCCGATCTCCTGGATCATCTCGTACCCGTGCATCGGCCGGTCCTTCAGCAACGCCAGGATCGATGCACGCACGTCACCGCGGCGCGCCCTCCCCCGGCCACCGCCCCGCCCGCGACCGCCACCGAAGGGGCCACCCCCGAAGGGACCGCCACCGAACGGCGGACCGAACTGCCCGAAGGCCGCCCGCCGGCCCTCGAAGTCGCCCCGGCCTTGATGGCCGGGCCCGCAGTGCCCATGTCCATGCCCGTGCTCATGCTCGTGTCCACGTGAACGCATCGCCGCACCCCTTCCATTGTTGAACTGTCGCGATGCGTCAACGATATATCGGAACCAGTCGCTTGACAATCACCTCGGCCGGTCACTGCCGCCCTGTCTCACTCAGCTGTCCTGTCTCACTGTCCTGTCCCTCGCTTTCTTGTCGCTGTCCCGGGTGAGGTTGTTCAGTTCACCGTCCGTCCCGGGGCATGTTGCCGCCCGCCGCATGCACCCGGGCTCGGTGTCCCGCCATGTTTTGTCGCTCACTGCTGTCTGTCCCGCTTCGTTTTCGCTCTCAGGGGCGGTTTGGACGCTGATTCGTTGCTGGCTGGCGGGCTGTGTGGCTTTCTCGTGATCAGGGCTTGTGCGTTCGCTGTGGTGAGGGGGCCGGATGACTGTCGAGGCGTTCGCCGATGTAGGGCACGGCGTTTTCGAGGTCGAGTACGTCGGTGCGGACCGCGTTCGCCGTCGTGAGCCGCTGTCGGCGGTGTGGACGGAAAGGTTCGAGACGCTGCCGCCGGTGCGGAAGGTGCGTGCGTACGGCGGGCAGCGGTCGGTGACCCGGGATTACTGGTCGACGACCATGCGCAGGGCACTCGCGTGTGAGTCGCGGCTGGAGCGTGATCACGCGATGCTGATGGACTTCGATCCGCAGGTAACGGGGCTGGTGTCGCAGCCGTTCCGACTGTTTTGGCCTACGCGCCGAGGGCGCCTGGGGCACGTCCCGGACTTCTTCTTCCGTCTTGCTGACGGCACCGGGACGGTGGTCGATGTCCGTCCGGATGACCGGATTGAGCTGGACGACGCCGAGGCGTTCGCAGCGACCGAGCGGGTCTGTGAATTGGCTGGCTGGTTGTTTAGGCGGGTGGGGATGATCAGCCCGGTTCTGCTGGCGAACGTGCGCTGGCTACGGGGCTACGGCCATCCCAGGTGTTGGCAGCAGGAGACCGCGGGACGGCTGCTGGAGGCGTTCGGCGAGCCGAGGCCGCTGTTCGCCGGGGCGGAGGCGGCCGGGGACCGGGTCGCGGTGCTGCCGGTGCTTTACCACCTGCTCTGGCGAGGGGCGCTGGTTACAGAGGTGGAGTCGCAGGTCATGGGGCCCAACTGCATGGTCCGGCGGTCAGGGACGGGGGTGGAGCCGTGGTGATGCGCAATCCGTTGGTGGTCCGGCCTGGCGACCGGGTGCGGTTCGACGGCACAGTGCAGACGGTGGCCGGGCTGTCGGGCATGTTGGTCCGTCTCGCGGACGAGGCGGGCGGGACGAGCACGATGCATCTGCCGACGCTGATGATGTCGCCCGGCTTCGAGGTGCTCGGCTCCGGCAGCCGGAGGGTGATGCCCGCGGGGTTGCTGGACCACGTCCCTCCCGGCCAGGCCGAGGAAGCCTTGTGGTGGCACCGGCACATGGTCGAGCTGCGGACGGGGCTGCTGCCGGACGCCCCGCAGGGGGCCTTGCCGCGGCCTGAGTACGACCCGGCCACGCGGACGTTGGCCGAGCGCGAGGCGTCCAAGGCCGCCGAGTTGTCGGTGGAGTTGGGTCGGCCGGTCAGTGCGCACACGATGCGCTGGCGGCGACGCCGCCATCAGGAACGGGGCATCGCGGGCATGGTCGACGGGCGGCACGCGCCGCGTCGGCCGGTGCACGGAAAGCTCAGGCCGGAAGTCGTGGACGAGTTGCAGCAGTTGATGAGCCAGGCCACGGGCGGTTCCACCCGGACGGTCAGCTACTACTTCGAGCGTGTCAGCAAGACGGTCAAGGACAAGTACGGCCAGGAGGCGGTGCCGAAGCGGTCGGCGTTTTACCGGCTGTTCCAGCGGCTGGAACGTGGCCGTCACACCACCGGGTCGGCGCGGACGCGCCGGTCCCTGGCGAACCAGCCCGAGGGCGTCTTCGATCAGGTGACGGTCTGCCGGCCGGGCGAGTTGATGGAGATCGACTCCACCCCGTTCGACGCGTTGGTACGCCTGGACCGGGGCGTGGTCGGCAGGGTTGAGTTGACCGGGCTGGTCGATGTCGCCACGCGCACGGTCACCGCGGCAGTGCTGCGGCCGACGACGAAGTCGGTGGACGCTGCCTTGCTGCTGGCTCGCTCGGTGACGCCGGCGCCGATGCGTCCGGGCTGGACGGAAGCGCTGCGCATGGAGCGGTCGGTGCTGCCCTACCAGCGGTTGCTCGCACTGGACGAGCGGCTGCGGCACGCGGCGGCAGTCCCGCTGATCATTCCCGAGGCAATCGTGGTGGACGGTGGCAAGGCGTTCTTGTCGAAGAACTTCCACATGGCCTGCGACGCATTCGGCACCGAGGTGATCCATGCGCCGCCCAGGACGCCGACGCACAAGCCGCACATCGAACGCACGCTGGGGTCGGTATCCACTATGTTCGCGCAATTCGTCTCGGGGCACACCGGTCGTTCGGCCGAGTACCGCGGGCGCCGGGTCGAAGACGAGCCGCTGTGGTCACTGCCGCAGTTACAGGAACTGCTGGAGGAGTGGATCACCGCCAAGTGGCAGAACCGGCCGCATGACGGCTTGCGAGACCCGCTGGCCCCGGGACGGACGTTCTCGCCGAACGAGAAGTACGCCGCGCTCGTGGAGACGGCCGGCTACCTGCCGCTGGCGCTGTCGGCCGAGGACTACCTGAAGTTGCTGCCGACACGCTGGCAGGCGGTCAACTCCTACGGAATCAAGATCAAGCACCGGCTCTACGACTGCGACGAGCTCAACACGCTGCGGCGGGAGCGGTCCGGGCTGACCGATCACAAGGACCGGTGGGAAGTACGTCACGACCCTTACGACATCCGTGTGGTCTGGCTTCACGATCACCGCGAGGACACGTGGATCACGGTCCCCTGGCGGCTGTTGTCTTCCCAGCCGGTCCCGTTCGGGGAAATGGCCTGGGACCACTCCTCCAGAGACCTGCGCGAAAAGCAGAGCGCCACAGTGACCGAGGAGGCGATCTCCGAGGCGGTGGGGGATCTGCTGGAACGGGCGGGCACCGGCCCCGTCGAGGAGAACGAGGCCCCGCCAGTTCGCAATCGGCCCCGCAGCCGACGCTCCGAGCGGGCAGCCGCCCGCACCCGCGCCACTAGCCAGTCGGCCTGGCCCCGTCCCGAGACGCCTTCGTCGACGCCCGTACAGGCAGAGCCGGAAACGGAAGAAGACAACGACGGAGCCATCGCTGAGGTTGTGCCATTGCGAGTGTTCGATGCCCGACAGGAGGCCAAAAATTGGTGGTAAGCACCAAAGACTTCGGTATGCCGGACGACCGGCGGATGCCGACAACCACTCTGGAGAGCTGGCGACGTTTCGTGAACGACGACCCGCTCTCCTGCACCTTGCTGCCAGAGAGCGACTGGCGGGATTTGTCCGAGCTGGAGCGGGACGAGTACGACGAGTTCCGTGTCAACTACACGTCTGAGCTGATCATCGTGGAGACCCCGACAGTCCGCGAGGTGCTGCATCAGGGCAGGTTGCTGACCTTGGTCAACCGGCGCGAGATCAGTGCCCGCCGCGGCTTGATCGTCTCCGGCCCTTGGGCCACCGGGAAATCCACTGCCCTCAAGCAATTGGGGAGGGCTCATGAACTCCGGGTCCGTCAGCGTTTCCCCGACCACGACCGCATTCCTGTCGTGTATATCTCTGCTCCGCCCAACGGCTCTCCGCGCAAACTCGCTGTCCGCTTCGCGCACTTCCTCGGACTGCCACTCAAGAGCCGACACAACGAGATGGACATCGCCGACGCCGTCTGCGAGATCCTGACCGAGGCGCGGTGCGACCTGGTGGTGGTCGACGAGATCCACAACATCAATCTGGCCACCAGCAGCGGGAAGGATCTGTCCGACCACCTCAAGCACTTTGCCGAGCACATTCCCGCCACGTTCGTCTACGCCGGCATCAACGTCGAACGGGAAGGACTGTTCACCGGCGTGCGTGGCAAGCAGATCGCCGCCCGGTGCGTAATGCAGTACACCGCGAATTTCCCCTACAGCACGGAGTGGCGTTCAATGATCGCCACGATGGAGGACGCCCTCCGCCTACACCTGCACGAGCCCGGCACGCTGGCCAAACTGGCGAAGTACCTCCACTCACGCACCGGAGGCAGCATCAGCAGCCTCTCCCACCTGGTCCGCGCCGCCGCGATCACGGCGATCGCCAACGGCGACGAACGTCTCACGCGTCGCCTTCTCGAAACCATCGCCGTTGACCACAACATGCAGTCCGACAGTCCTCAGCCCAAACGGGATACAGAACACGGGCTCGGAGACGCAGCGTGATTTCTGCTCTGCCCACGAGGCACCTGCGGCCCCTGCCCCGCACGCTGGCTCCCCTTCACCGGGAGTGCTGGGACTCCTATCTAAGTCGCTTGGCCACCGCGAACCACATCTCACACCTCTTACTCCACGAACAGCTCGACAATGCCGACTGGATCCCATCGGGAAATCTGTCACTGCTGGACTGCATCAGCGCACTGTCAGGCCAGCCGCGTGAGCGGCTACTGCGGGCCTTGCCAGACCTTCAGCCATCCGAGGATGCTTTCAAACCCGCCAGCCTGACGCTGGTCCAAGCAGGCTGGACCCCTCAAGAGGCGTGCACTTGGTGCACGAAGGCCAAGGGGGTCGTCATGCCAGTTCGGCACTGGGTCCCGGTCGGTACCAAACTCTGCCTCAAGCACGGGCGCTGGACCGCCGACCGCTCGAATCAGTTCGATATCGGCTCTCTACCCGATGTGTTGCAGGCCCAGCGCCGCTACCACCGTCTCGTTCTCCGCCACGGATGGAAAGCCGTCGTCCTCGCCATAAGAGAAGCAAGCGAGTTCGGCTGGCGCTGGTGGGAGAACTACGCCGACGAACATCCTTGGCGACACCGTCTGACTGTGTGCTGCGGTCCGCAATGGAACGGTTACGAGAACGACCCGAGGATCGTGGCCTGCACCTATCCCGAGACCGTCGCCTTGGCCGAGCTGCTTGCCTCACCCCAACTGCGGGGACTGCCCTTCACCGGCGAGGAAGCGGACATGCAGCGCTTCGTCACCGAAATCCGGATCCGGGCCGCTCCCGGTTACGTCCACGACGACAGCGACCGCCGCCACCCACTCGTGCGCTGGATGCAGCAAGAAGTACATCGTCGGAGCTTTCCCAACCCGATGTCGGCCCCATTTTGATGCCCGTCTTCATGCCCGGCCGGCTCCTCCTCGCGCGCCAGCGACGCGCACTGACGCTCAACCAGCTAGCCAGCCTCAGCAAGATCACGAGCACCTCGCTCAACGCCTACGAGAACGAGCGTCAGCAACCCTCCCGGGGCTCGATCTCCTCTCTATCCGCTGCGCTCGGCTTCCCCGTATCGTTCTTCTCTGCCCCAGCGCCCGCCCCCATTCAGCAGGACTGGGCGAACCTGCGCAGGCCGTCCAAGCTCGCATCCCGCCAGCGCGACGGCGCACTCAGTTCCGCAACGCTGGCCGCGTCGCTCAACCCCTGGCTTGAAAGCCGATTCCATCTCCCCCAGCCGAATGTCCCCCGCCTTCAAGGGGGCAGCCCTGAGGAGGCCGCAGAGGCTGTTCGCACGCATTGGTACCTCGCGGACGCCCCCATCCAGGGCCTGGTCCCGCTCCTCGAAGCCAACGGGATCCGCGTCTTCTCACTGCCTCTGGAATTCACGGACGTCGGCTCATTCTCAGCTGTCCACAGCGGCACACCATTCATCTTCCTCACATCGCAGCAGCCCGACGCAGACAACCGGCTCAATGCCGCACGCGCGCTTGGACACCTTGTTCTCCGCCCCTCAACCGGTCAGATCGACTGGCGCGCCTTTGAGACAGAGACCGATAGGTTCGCCGCTGCCTTTCTGATGCCCCGCACGGGGCTCTTGGCCCACATGCTCCGCAACGCAACCCCCGAGAGAATCGCAACGGCCAAAGGCCTCTGGGGTGTCCCCGCCACAGCGCTGGCCCATCGCCTGCATGGGCTGGGCCTGACACAAGAGTGGAACTTCCGCCGAGCTCTCGCCCAGGTCAAACAGACTTCGCTCAGACGTCAAGATCACACCACGTCGGAGACAAGCGCTCTACTGCCGAATGTGTTCAAGGCCCTTCAGGCACAAGGGCTCACCCCGCACGATGTCGCCGAGCACCTCTGCCTCCCGATGTGGGAGCTGAACAACTACATGCCCGGATTCGATCTGCTGGCCTTCGCTCCTACCTCCGCAGGAGCAATTCGCAGCCAATCGGCAACATAGAGCCGGACAGTCACCCTCCCCCCTGAGCGACAACGTCTTCCCAGACCTCCGAGGTCACGCCGTTCGCTGCATCTTGCGTATTCACAGGTCAACGACACGCCGCATCGACAACCTAGAACCGGACGGGACAATGGGACTCGTAGATGCTTGGGCCTGGACAGCGTCAGCGCCACCTCGGGTGCTGCCGGAAAATCGGGTATCGCCGAGATATGGGTCAAAGGGGCAATGAGCTGATCTCGACCCCATCGGTGCCTGTTCAGCTTCCCGGCTCATCCTCGGCGAGGATGCGGTAGACGGTGGCGACCGAGGGGTTCCTGTTCTTGCCCGAGGTGATGACCAGCTTCTGAGCGATCTGGGGTACGGGCACGCCGTTGGCCCCCAGGCTGCGGGCGTAGTCGGCCATGCCGTCGTCGACGACCTTGGGGCGCCCGCCGTGGCGGCCGCGCTCGCGAGCGGACGCTTGGCCTTCCAGAGACTTCTCCCGGATGTACTCGCGCTCGGACTCGGCCATGCCGGCGAAGAACGCGAAGAGGGCGGCACCGTGCCCGGAGGGGTCGTAGACACCCTGGAGGGGGCCGGTGAGGAGTTCGAGCTGGATGTCGTGGTGGCGCAGATTCTCGGCGATGGCCAGGAGCTCGGCGGCGCCGCGGCCCAGGCGCTTCATCTCGTGCACGGTGAAGATCACCCGCTGGTGCGGGACGGCCTTCTTGATGGTGCGGGCGAAGTCCATCGCCTTGACGAACTCCGGCCGCACCTTGACCCGGGTGCTGATCTTCTCCGAGAAAACCGGGTCACAGCCTGCCTCTTTCAGGGCGTCGAGCTGGCTCTGGAGCTCTTGCTGGGCGGTACTGCAACGGGCGTATCCCACTCTCGTGGGCTTCGTCGTGGCCTCCGGCACCGCGGCGTCGATGGCCGGGCCCATCTCCCAGGCGCGGCCGGGGCCGCGGTCGGCGGGGGTCTTCACCTCCAGCTCGGCGCGGAGCTGGGGGACGAGCATGAAGCGCGGGGTGTGGTATTTCGGGGCGACCTTGCCGCCACGGGTGCGGCAGGTGCTTCCGGCGGGCGCTTCGCAGGTCGGACAGTCGAACTGTTCGACGGCGGCGGCCGGTTCGGCGGGCTGGGGCATGTCGCAGAACCTATCGCGAGGGCATTGTGTGAAATTTGTTTTGCGAGAATTTGTGAGAACGGAAATCAGGGGCAAACCGGACGCGGTCCGGTGAGGGGCTCCGGTCTCTCAGAACTACTCATTTCTGCGAGTGCGAAGCGTGACACCCTTTCAACGGTGGTTGCGTGGCGGCCTGGGCACTCTCGATCTGGAGTTCGTTCCGCTCCTGGGCCGCCGTGAGATGACCAGCGACGCCGACGGCCTGTCAGAGGTCGCTGCCCTTTCGAGCCTTCGACGAACAGACCGTCGTCGAAGGGTGGATATGTGAGGGGACCCGGCGGCGCGCCGCCTGGGCCCCTCGCTGTCAAGCCAGTCCCCACCGTGGTTGGGGCCGCCGATCCGCTGGCCCCATGGTCGACCATCCTGTCCGGGCTTCTACGGAGCACCGCACGCCAGCACCAACGCCCTGACCGCTCGGGAGGTCGGGGGCTGCTGATCAGCCTTGCTCGCAACGGTCGGGAGCGTGGTCCGCAGGCGACTCGATCTTGCGCAGCTGTGTGAATGGCACAGCGGAGGCGAGTGCGAGAGCGATCGCGCCCACGAGCAAGAGGGCGAGCCAGGCGCCGGACCTGTCGATGACGAGTCCTGCCGCGGCGGATGCCAGCGATGCGCCGAGGTTTACGGAGGTGTTGATCCATGTCGACGCTTCCGTCCGGCTGGTGTCCGGAACGATGGTGTCGGCGATGAGGTATCCGGTGATGAGGGACGGGGCGAGGAAGAGGCCGATGAGGGCGAGGCCTGCGGCGAAGAGACCGAGTGTGTCCAGCTGGGATACGAACACCGCGGCAAGCCCCATGCTGGCGCACAGGGCGAACAGCCTTTTGCCGATCCCCGACTTGAGGTTCAGTTGCCCATAGAGGAAACCTCCGAGAGCACTTCCGCCGGCAAAGGCTGCCAGGAGCCAGCCCGAAGCTGCGACAGCATCACGTTGAGCAGCGGTGGCTGGCGCTGCGATCTCCGCGACGCCCAGTACACCACCGACGCCCAGCAGGACGACCAATACCCTTGCGAAACCTGGCTGTCGCAGTGGGCGGTCACCTTGCGCGCCGCTCCCTCCTGTCCCGCGCAGCGCCCCCGATGAGGCACTGGACGTCATCGCTGCAGTGCCGAGGGAAACCGCTGCCGCGGTCACCCAGAGCCCGATGCTGGGAGAACTGGCCACGATGACCGCGGTGATGATGACAGGACCACCGACGAAGAGGAGCTCTTCGCAAACCGCGTCGATACTGAATGCCTTTGTTCGCTGGTCACCGGCTGTTGTGAGCGATGCCCAGACCATTCGCATCGCCGCCCCCAGGGGTGGCGCTGTCAGGCCGACCACCGCACTGAGAACGAGGAACCAGATATCCGCGACACTCTCGGCTTCCGTGATGAGCGCGAGAGCGATGAACCCGGAGGCCTGGCCCGAGGCCATCGTGGTGAGCGCGATCCGTTGACCGAATCGATCGACGGCCCGGGCACGCCAGGGGGCGGCGAGGACGTTGGCGATGCCGAACACCGCTGTTGCGAAACCGGCCTGCGTGTACGAACCCGTGCTGTCCTGGACGGCGAGGAGGAGGGCAAGACCGCCCATCGCGAGGGCGGACCGGCCGATCAGGGCGGGGAGGAAGGCGCGAAGAGCGCCAGGAAGGAGAAGTACTGCGAGCACGAAGAAGCTCCGATGATGTGCGACCGACGCTGAACGCGAGGCCGCCAAGAATCTGACGGCTATCGAGGTCCGGAGGGCAGGACAGAGCGCACCCTCAACGGATCAGAACCTGGACGGGAGAGACCCAGGACCGTCAGATGAACATCACGATGAACATCCGGGAAGGTTAACAGGACGCGGCCTCCATGCCGGCTTGGGTAATTCCGCGCTGGTGACCTCCCCTACTGCCGTAGGCCGCATCTGTTCCAGGCTGAGCTGCGCTCTCAGGGATTCAAGATCAACTCATTGCCCCTTTGACCCGTATCTCGGCGATACCCGAAAATTGATCGTCAGGGCGGACCAGGCCGCCTACCGTTCCGCCATGCAGATTGTTGTGACGCTGGACTGTGTCGACACCGAAGCGCAAGCGGCCTTCTGGCTCGCCGCGCTCGCCCCACTGGACTACCGCCGCGGCTTCCACGGACCGCCCTACCTGAGCCTGGTCGCGCCCGCTCCTGCACCAACCCTTCTCCTACAGCACGTGCCAGAACTCAAACAGGGCAAGAACCGCATGCACCTTGACCTCGACTTTGGCACAGCGGACTTAGCGTCCGAGGTCAGTCGCCTCGAACGACTCGGCGCTGCGCAGCTCTCCGAAGAACTCAGTGAACACGGCTTTCGCTGGATCGTCGTTGCCGACCCGGAGGGCAACGAGTTCTGCGTATTCAATCCTCCGAACAGCACCAACGTTCCGGAATAGTTG
>NZ_JBHVFF010000129.1:0-22298 GCF_042801895.1 Streptomyces sp. NPDC057543
GGGTCGGTGTGCGGCACCGGCCTCGTCGGGCCGTGGCTCTCATGGCACCAACGTCTTGTCACCGCAACCGGTTTGAACATCCGGCGCGGCCCGGTGCACGAACGGCCGCGCCCCCACACCCCGTCACGCGCCGTGCTGCGCACCGACAATCGATCGGCGGGCGAGGGCGCGGCCTCTGAGCGCCCCGGGCGCCGGGTACGTAAGCTGTGCCTCGTCAGGCGTACCAGGCAGCGGGGATGGGCAGACATGGCGATGATGCGGCTCCGGCGCGAGGACCCGCGTGTCGTCGGTTCGTTCAGGCTGCACCGGCGGCTCGGAGCGGGTGGCATGGGTGTCGTCTACCTCGGTTCGGACCGGCGGGGCCAGCGAGTGGCCCTGAAGGTGATCCGCCCGGATCTGGCGGAGGACCAGGAGTTCCGCTCGCGGTTCGCGCGCGAGGTGTCCGCCGCGCGGCGGATCCGCGGCGGCTGTACGGCCCGTCTGGTGGCCGCCGACCTGGAGGCGGACCGCCCGTGGTTCGCCACGCAGTACGTCCCGGGGCCCTCGCTGCACGACAAGGTGGCCGAGGAGGGCCCGCTGTCGGCGGCCGAGGTGGCCTCGATCGGGGCGGCGCTCTCCGAGGGGCTGGTGGCGGTGCACGAGGCCGGTGTCGTCCACCGCGACCTGAAGCCGTCGAACATCCTCCTCTCGCCCAAGGGCCCCCGGATCATCGACTTCGGGATCGCCTGGGCAACCGGGGCGTCCACCCTCACCCATGTCGGTACGGCGGTGGGCTCGCCGGGATTCCTGGCTCCCGAGCAGGTGCGCGGTGCGGCGGTGACGCCCGCGACGGACGTGTTCTCTCTCGGTGCCACGCTGGCGTACGCCGCGATGGCCGACTCGCCTTTCGGGCACGGCAGTTCCGAGGTGATGCTGTACCGCGTGGTGCACGAGGAACCGCAGTTGTACGACGTGCACGACGCGCTCGCGCCGTTGGTGAGCGCCTGCCTGGCGAAGGACCCCGAGGAGCGGCCGAGCACGCTCCAACTCTCCATGCGACTCAAGGAGATCGCGGCACGGGAGGCGCAGGGTCTGCACGAGAGCCGTCCGCCCGTCCAGCGTTCGGCGCAGGAGCTGGACCGCCCGACCGGCCGGATCGACGGCCCGTACATCGACGGCCCGTACACCGAGCAGCAGACCCGGCGTACGGCTCCTCCGGCGACCCGCCGGCAGAAGCAGAAGCAACCGCAGAGCGGCCGACAGGCCACGTCCTCGCGAGCCGGGTCGCCCCGTACCGGTGGTTCGCGCCCTCAGCAGCATCAGCCGCCGCGCAGCACGACGCGGTCCGGCAGGCGCCCGCAGGGCACGAACGGGACGAACGGCCGGCCGGGAACGCGTCCCGGGGCCCGCAAGACGTCGACCGGGCGGCGTCCCGCCAATCCGCGGCTGCTGCGGCAGCGGCTCGTCGTCTTCGTCGTGGTGACGCTGCTGGTGGCGCTGGGCATCGCGGCGGCGCAGGGCTGCCAGGGTCCGGCCCGCGGGCTGGGCACGGACCGCCCCCGGGGCCAGGCGCAGAGCCAGGGCGCGGTGTGGGCCCAGGCGCAGGGTCTGAACGAGGCGCAGAGCAAGAGTCCGGGCCGGGCGGAGACCGGGGCGCAGAGTCCGGTGCTCAGGTAGCCGGTCAGCTCTGCGGGCGTCCCGATGCCACGGCGTAGAACGCGACCGCGGCGGCGGCTCCCACGTTCAGCGAGTCGACGCCGTGCGCCATCGGGATGCGCACCCATTGGTCGGCGGCTACCAGGGCCTGGGTGGACAGCCCGTCGCCCTCGGCACCGAGCATCAGCGCCACCTTGTCCATCCGGTGCGGTGCCGCCTCGTCGATGCTGCTGGCCTTTTCGTCCGGGGTCAGTGCGAGGAGTTCGAAGCCCGCTTCCCGTACGGTCTCCAGGGCCTTGGGCCAGGTGTCGAGACGGGCGTAGGGGACGGAGAAGACCGCGCCCATCGAGACCTTGACCGAGCGCCGGTAGAGCGGATCGGCGCAGTCCGGCGAGAGCAGCACGGCGTCCATGCCGAGAGCGGCGGCGCTGCGGAAGATCGCCCCTATGTTGGTGTGGTCGTTGACGGCCTCCATGACGACCACCCGGCGGGTCGTCGCCAGCAGTTCGTCGGCCGTCGGCAACGGTTTGCGCTGCATCGAGGCGAGGGCGCCGCGGTGGACGTGGTAGCCGGTGACGCGTTCGGCGAGCTCGGGGCTGACCGCGTACACCGGGGCCGGGACCTCGTCGATGACGTCGCGCATGAGGTCGACCCACTTCGCCGAGAGCAGCATCGAGCGCATCTCGTACCCGGCGTGCCTGGCGCGTCTGATCACCTTTTCGCCCTCGGCGATGAAGAGGCCCTCGGCGGGCTCACGCCTGCGCCGGAGTTCGACATCGGTCAGTCCGGTGTAGTCGCGCAGGCGGGGGTCGTCGGGGTCGTCGACGGTGATGAGATCAGCCACGGGTTCGATACTGCCTTGTCCGGTGTGTGATGCCAACGGCTTGGGGGAAGATCTGTTACCGCTGGTTACTCGGCGGGGGTGCCGGCGGGTGCTCGGGCCGGCTATTCGGCGGTCGGCGGTGCGGCGCTGGTGCCGACGGCGACGACGTCTCCGACGACGATGACGGCCGGGGGGCGTACGTCCTCGGCGACGGCTCGTTCGGCGACGGTCGCGAGCGTCGCGTCGACCCGGCGCTGGGCTGCCGTGGTGCCCTCCTGGACCAGGGCGACCGGGGTATCGGGTGCCTTGCCGTGGGCGATGAGGGTACGGGCGATGGCACCGATCTTGTCGACGGCCATCAGGAGCACGAGGGTGCCGCGCAGCTGGGCGAGGGCCTGCCAGTCGACCAGTGAGCGTTCGTCGTCGGGGGCGACATGGCCGCTCACGACGGTGAACTCGTGGGCCACTCCGCGGTGGGTGACGGGGATGCCTGCAGCGCCGGGCACGGAGATCGAACTGGAGATGCCGGGGACCACGGTGCAGGCGATGCCTTCGGCGGCGAGCGCCTGGGCCTCCTCCATGCCGCGGCCGAAGACGAACGGGTCGCCGCCCTTGAGCCGCACGACGGCCTTGCCCGCCTTGGCGTGCTCGATGAGTGCCTGGTTGATGGCCTCCTGGGCCATGTAGCGGCCGTACGGGATCTTCGCGGCGTCGATCACCTCGACGTGCGGCGGGAGTTCGTCGAGCAGGTCGCGCGGGCCGAGGCGGTCGGCGATGACGACGTCGGCCTCGGCGAGGAGGCGGCGGCCGCGCACCGTGATCAGGTCCGGGTCACCGGGGCCGCCGCCGACCAGGGCGACGCCGGGGGTCCGGGTGCGGTGGTGGGGTGCGGCGAGGGTGCCGTCGCGCAGGCCCTCGACGATGGCGTCGCGGACGGCGGCGGAGTGGCGCGGGTCGCGGCCGTGGGTGTCGGTGGTGAGGACCGCGACGGTCACGCCCTCGCTGCGGCCGGTGGCCGGGGTCCAGGCCGTGGCGGCGTCGGCGTTGTCGCTGCGGACGCACCAGGTGCGGGTGCGCTCGGCCTCGGCGGAGGCGGCGTCGTTCGCCGCGGTGTCGTCGGACGCGATCAGGGCGTACCAGGCGTCGGCCAGGTCCCCGTCGGCGTACGGGCGGCGCTCCCAGCGGATCTCGCCGGCGTCGGCCATCGCCTCGACGGACGGGGTCGCGGCCGGCGATACGAGGACGATGTCGGCGCCCGCCGCGATGAGCGCGGGGAGACGGCGCTGGGCGACCTGACCACCGCCGACCACGACGACTCGGCGTCCGCCGAGACGCAGTCCGACGGGGTACGCAGGGTGATCGGCGTGAACCGCGTGCTCGGCCATGGTGGTGCGGGCTCCTCGTGCAGGGGACGGAGTGCGGCGGCCGCTGCGGCGGTGGAGCGGCTGTGACGTGCGGGTTTGTGGGGGGTCCACGATACGGGGGTGGGTGCGGGGGTGGGGCCGGGTGCGGGTGGGGGCGCCTGCGGCGGGCTTGTTCCCCTACCCGCCCCCTCCCGCGACCGTGGGCTCCTGGGCTCCGCCCCCGGACCCCCGCGCCTCGAACGCCGGCGAGGCTTGTTTTCAGTCCCTCTACTTCTCCGTCACGCCCGCCGAATCGAAGGTCGCCACCTCGTGCATCGCCCGCGCCGCACTCTGCACGATCGGCAGCGCCAGGAGCGCGCCCGTGCCCTCGCCGAGGCGAAGGTCGAGGTCGACCAGCGGGCGCAGGCCCAGCTTGTTGAGTGCGGCGACATGGCCGGGCTCGGCGCTGCGGTGGCCCGCGATGCAGGCGGCGAGGGCCTCGGGGGCGATCGCCCGGGCAACCAGGGCCGCGGCTCCCGCGCTCACGCCGTCGAGGATGACCGGCGTACGGAGCGAGGCACCGCCCAGCAGGAAGCCGGCCATCGCCGCGTGTTCGAGACCACCGACCGATGCCAGGACACCGATCGGGTCGGCCGGGTCGGGCTGGTGGAGTTCGAGGGCCCGGCGGACGACATCGACCTTGCGGGCGTGCATCTCGTCGTTGATACCGGTGCCGCGACCGGTCACCTCGGCCGGGTCCATGCCCGTGTACACGCAGATCAGAGCGGCCGACGCGGTGGTGTTGGCGATTCCCATCTCGCCGGTGAGCAGGCCCTTGTTGCCTGCCGCGACGAGATCGCGGGCGGTCTCGATGCCGACCTCGACGGCCGCCAGGACCTCCTCGCGGGTGAGCGCGGGACCGGTCGTGAAGTCGGCCGTTCCGGCGCGCACCTTGCGGGGAAGGAGGCCCGGTGTCGCGGGCAGTTCCATGGCCACGCCGACATCGACCACGCACACCTCGGCCCCGACCTGGGCCGCGAACGCGTTGCAGACTGCGCCGCCGCCGAGGAAGTTGGCGACCATCTGGCCGGTGACCTCCTGCGGCCAGGCCGTGACCCCCTGGGCGTGCACCCCGTGGTCGCCCGCGAAGATCGCGACGGCCGCGGGCTCCGGGATCGGCGGCGGGCACATCCGGGAGAGCCCCGACAACTGCGCGGAGATGATCTCCAGCATGCCGAGCGCGCCGGCGGGCTTGGTCATCCGCTTCTGGCGTTCCCATGCCTCGCCGAGCGCCTTGGCGTCCAGCGGGCGGATGTTGGAGATGGTCTCCTGCAACAGGTCGTGCGGTTCCTCGCCGGGCAGGGCGCGGCGGCCGTACGTCTCCTCATGGACGACCCAGGACAGCGGGCGGCGCTTCGACCAGCCCGCCTGCATGAGCTCGGGCTCCTCGGGGAACTCGTCGACGTAACCGACACAGAGGTACGCGACGACTTCCAGGTGCTCGGGCAGTCCCAGGGCGCGGACCATCTCGCGCTCGTCGAAGAAGCTGACCCAGCCGACGCCGAGGCCCTCGGCGCGGGCGGCGAGCCAGAGGTTCTCGACGGCGAGTGCCGAGGAGTACGGGGCCATCTGCGGCTGGGTGTGCCGGCCGAGGGTGTGGCGGCCACCGCGGGTGGGGTCGGCGGTGACGACGATGTTGACCGGGGTGTCGAGGATGGCCTCGATCTTCAGTTCCTTGAACTGCTTGGCCCGGCCCTTGGGAAGCGACGTGGCGTAGGCGTCGCGTTGACGCTGTGCCAGTTCGTGCATCGAACGGCGGGTCTCCGCCGAGCGGATGACCACGAAGTCCCAGGGCTGCGAGTGGCCGACGCTGGGCGCCGTGTGCGCGGCTTCGAGGACCCGGAGCAGGACCTCGTGGGGAATCGGGTCGCTGCGGAAGCCGTTGCGGATGTCGCGGCGCTCGCGCATGACGCGCAGCACTGCCTCGCGCTCGGCGTCGTCGTAGCCGGGAGCGGGCGGGGCGGCGGGAGCCTCGGACTCCTCGGACGCGGACGCCTCGGGGGCTGCCACCTCCTCGACGAGAGGCCGGGGCTCGGGCTGGGGCTCTGACTGCGCCTCGGGCTGTACGGACTTCACGGGCGCGGCCCCGGTGACTTCCGCAGCCTCCGCGGGGGCCGCGATGTCGGCGGCGGCCGCGATGTCCGGGGCGGTCGTGATGTCCGGGGCGGTCGTGATGTCCGGGGTCTCGATGACCTCCGGGCCCGGCTCGGGCTCCGGCAGAACCTCGGCCTCGGGGGCGGGGGCGGTGACCGTCTCAGGAGCCTCGGCGGTCTCGACGGCTGCCACGACCTCGGCGGGCTGGACCGGCTCCATGACGATCGCGACCCGCTCGGACTCGGGCTCGGCCTCCACGGCATGCTCCTCCACCACGGGCGTCGGCGCCAGGTGCGGAGTTGTCGGCACCGACCCCTCCACGGGCACGAACCGGCCCATGGGAGCGGCTTCCACGGCCTCCTCCGGTGCGGCCTCCACCGACGCGGTCTCCATCGGCGTGGTCTCCTCCGGCGCGACGGCGGCGACCTCGATGGCAGGCGCTTCGGCGACAGCCTCGGCCTCGGACTTCGCCGCGCTTTCGACGTCTGCCTCGGCAGCGGCCTCGGCCGGAGCTTCGACAGCGACCGGCGCCGCATCGGCCACCGGCGCGGCCTGCACGGGCTGCGCCTCAAATACCGGCTCGACAACCGGGTCCGGGAGGACGACCGGCTCCGGGACGACCGATTCTGCCGGCGCCGGGGCGGCGACCTGCTCCGGCGCCTGGGCCGACCACGGGCTTCCGCCCTGCGGCAGGATCTCACCGAACTGCGGGCCCGGAAGTACGGCCGCTCCGTCGCCCGGCGTCTCGAAGTACTCGGGTCCGATCGTGGGCGGTCCGGCGTGCCGTGCGGGTGCCTGGGGCTGCGCCTGGGTCTGGATCTGGGTCTGCGTCTGGGGCGCGCCCGCGGGTCCGCGGTCGGCGAGCGAGCGGACCACTCCGCCGGTCGGCGATCCGCCGTAGGAAGGCCCGCCGTCGGCCACGACCGGACCTCGGTGCAGCGGTCGACGCGCCGGCGTCTGGGGCTGCGGCTGACTCTGGGCCGCCGGGACGGGAGCGGGGGTGGGCGCCGGGATGCGTACACCCCTCAGATCGACCGAACCGGAGTCGCGGCCACCGGACTCGTGCGTCCCCTGACCGGCCTCGGGCACGGGGCCGGGCGCTGCCTGCTGCGCAGCGTACGCGTCCGCGGCCTGGACCTGCACCTGGCTCTGGACGGGTTCCTGCGCCTGGACCTGCACGGGCCCCTGGGGCTGCCCCGGAGCCTCGAAGGCGAACTGCGGCTGGGCCTGGTAGGCGGCCTGTTCGGGCAGCGGTGCCTGTGCTGCGACGCCGTCGGGGTACTGGCCGGGGGCCGGTACCGCCTGCGGGTCGCTCCAGGCTCCCTGGGGGCTCGGCATCAGCAGGAGATCGTCGTCCTCGGAGACATGCTCGGAGGGAGCGAGGTAGGTGTAGGCATCCGGGGCGGCGATGCCCGGCTGCTCCACCATGCCTGCGTTCTCCGGCAGTCCCTCACCCGGGATCTGGCCGGTGTCACTCATGCGTACCCCTCGCCCATCGTCAGTGCTCCTTCGGCCCTTCGCCCGGGACGCCCGAACACGGCACGCCGGCGCTCGTCAACAAGAACGAGCGGGTGCGCCGCGCGGCACGAAACGGTCGCGGACATACTGCATTCTCGCGGCCGTTCGCTGCCGCGGCAGCTCTTTTCGCCACGGCCCGCTGTGGACTGCGCCACGTCGCGCATCCCCCGGTCTGCCGTACCACAACGGGGGCCAAAACGGCCCCCTTTTCCGGACATTGACGAACGAAGCGACGAACATCCAGGCGCGGTGCAACAATCGGCCAGCCTACCTCGCGCCGTACGCCGAACGGGTCAGGGGGCGAGGTCCGAACGCAGTGCGGAGAGCAGGAACACGACCGAGCGTTCGCGCTCCGACCATGCGGCCGTGTCGAGTTCGACGGACTGGAGGAGCGAACACCGGACGGTGTATCCGTTCCCGGCGAGTGCCGCGCCGAGTGCCTCGGCCTCGTCGCGCGTGGAGGCATGGGTCACGATGCGTTCCGGCCGGCGTTCGGTGACAGCGGTGACGACGGGAACTCCGCCGCCTCCGATCCGTACGACGTCGGGCTCCGGCAGCCGCTCCAGCACATGCGGTGCCCGGCCCTCGACGACCTGGAGCTGGACGCCGAAGGACCGGGCCGCCGCCGCGGTGCGGGCGCAGGCCGCCGGGTCGCTGTCGACCGCCAGAACCGCGGCCCCGAAGCGGGCGGCCTCCACGGCCAGGGCCCCGCTGCCGGAGCCGATGTCCCACAGGAGGTCGCCGGTACGGGGGCCCAAGCGGGCCAGTTGGGCGGCGCGCAGCCCCGGGGACTCGCCCTCACCGCTCTCGTCCCCGGCGTCGGTGGCGCCGCCCGGGTAGGCCTCCGATGGCAGTGCCCAGCCACGCACACCACGGGGGTAGGCGGGGTGGCGGCCGGCGATCCAGGCGCCGGTGGCCTGCGGTTCGGGGCCGCCGCCGATCACGATCACCACGTTCGGGTCGCGCCAGACGTGATCGGCCGCGTTCTCGGAGGTGACGACGCTGACCTGTTCGCGCGCGGTGCCGAGTTCCTCGCAGATGACGAAGGTGCGGTGAACGCCTTCGAGGAGCAGGGCGAGTTCGGCGGGGCCCGCGCCGGGCGAGGTGAGGACGGCGACCTTGTGGTGGGCGCGGCAGACATTGACGGCGCGGCGCAGGGTGCGGGGGTGGGCGACGACGATCTGGGCGTCCTCCCACGGCATTCCGGCGCGGGCGAACGCGGTGGCGACGGAGGACACGGCGGGCACCACTTCGACTTCGAGGCCGTGTTCGGGTGCGCGGAGGTTGCGCACGACTCCGAAGAAGCCGGGATCTCCGTCGGCGAGGACCACGGCGCTGCCGCGGTGTCCGGCGATCCGGCGGGCGGCCAGGTCGATGGAGCCCAGGCGGATCCGTTCGGCGTGCGCCGGGACTTCGGGGAGTGCCAGGTGGTGGGCGGCTCCGGCGACGAGCGTGGCGGCCGAGAGGGCGGCGGTGGCCGCGCCTGTCAGTGGCGAGCCGTCCCAGCCGATCACGGTGACCCGATCGGCCATCTGTCGTCAGTCTCCTGGAGTTGTCGCAGGTGGGGCTGCCCGTGAAGGGTGGACAGGCCTCTGAGGGTACCCGGGTCCGTACCAGCACGGTGCCGGGGGCCCTGTGGGGATCAGTTCCAGTCGTTGTAGGCGCCGTAGCCGCCCGCGTCGGCGAGTTGCTCGGCGACTCCTTCGAGATCCTCGGGGAGCAGGCCCCAGACGATCAAGTCGGTCCTGATGTCGGTCCAGCTGCCGTCCTCCGTCTGGGTGCGCGCTATGCGGGCGTTGCGCAGGACCCCCTCGCTGATGCAGCCGAGCTTCTGGGCGACCTGCTGGGCGGCGGTGTTGTCGGCGGCGGTGCGCAGTTCGATGCGCTCGAAGCCCTGGTCGCGGAAGAGCCACTGGGCCAGCGCGAGTACGGACTCGGTGGCGTAGCCCTCGCCGCGTGCCCAGGGGGCGGTGATGTACGCGGCCTCGGTGGCGAGGGTGCGCCAGTCCGTGTTGCGCAGGCGGACCGAGCCGACGAGTCGCTGGGTGAGGAATTCGGTGACGGCGAAGACGATGCCGTCACCGGTGGTGCGCTGTGCGGGAGCGATCCTGCGGACCCAGCGTTCGGCGTCGACCTGGGTGTAGGGGTGGGGGGCCTCGGTCCAGGCGGTGACGAGCTCGTCGTTCATCATCTCGATGTACGCGGGGACGTCCGCCATGTCGAACGGGCGCAGCACCAACCGATCCGTGCTGATGGAGATGGACGGAAAGGTGGAAGTCATGCGCAGCTCCATGCCGAAGACCGTGTAAAGGCACAGCATGCAGCATCGGGTGGGCGTTGTGCATGGGCGGGGCCCACGACGGAGCCCCGCGCACCCCGTGGTGGGGTGGGCGGGGCTCGTCGGACAAATGTCGTGCGGGTGTCAGGACTTGGTGGCGGTGCCGAAGGCCGGGACGACCGAGCCCTGGTAGGTGTCCTCGATGAACTTCTTGACCTCGTCGGAGTGCAGGAGCTTCACGAGCTTCTCGACCCGGGCGTCCTTCTCGTTGCCCTTCTTCACGGCGATGATGTTGGCGTAAGGGTTGCCGTCGGCCTTCTCCAGCACCAGGGCGTCCTTGGCCGGCTTGAGGTCGGCCTCGATGGCGTAGTTGCCGTTGATGACGGCGGCGTCCACATCGTTCAGGGCGCGGGGCACGGTCGCAGCCTCCAGCTCCTTGAACTCCAGGCCCTTCTTGTCGGTGATGTCGCTCAGCTTGGCGTCGGTGCCGACGCCGGACTTGAGGGTGATCAGACCGTTCTCGGCGAGCAGCTGGAGGGCGCGGCCCTCGTTCGTGGTGTCGTTGGGCACCGCGATGGTCTGGCCGGACTTGATGTCGCCGATGGCCTTGACCTTCTTGGAGTAGAGGCCGAGGGGCTCCAGGTGGACGGTGCCGACGGAGACGAGGTGGGTGTTGTTCTTCTTGTTGAAGTCGTCGAGGTACGGCTGGTGCTGGAAGAAGTTGGCGTCGACCTGGCCCGTCTCGGTGGCGGTGTTCGGCAGGACGTAGTCGGTGAACTCCTTGACCTCCAGCTTGAGGCCCGCCTTGTCCGCCAGGTTCTTCTTGACGAAGTTCAGGATGTCGGCGTGCGGCGTCGGGGACGCGGCGACGACGAGCGCCTTGGAGGTGTCGGCCTTGGCGCCGGCCTCGCTCTTGGAGGCCGGGTCGGACGACGTGCCGCAGGCGGTGAGGCCGAAGGCCAGGGCGGCGGTGGCGGCGGCAGCTGCGGTGATCTTGATGTTCTTGCGCACGAAAAGTGCCTCTTTCGGTGGTGAGGGTGGTGCGCCCGGACAAGGAGTTCGGGCTTGTGAGGGGAGAGAAAGTCTCAGGTGGTGGTGCGGCCCCGGCGGGCCAGCAGCCGTACGGCTCCGTCGCCGATCAGCTGGATCACGGTCACGATGACGATGAGCAGCGCGACGGTGATGAGCATGAACTGGTTGTCGAAGCGCTGGAATCCGTAGGTGACGGCCTTGGAGCCGAGCCCTTCGCCGCCGACCGCGCCGGCCATCGCGGAGTAGCCGATCAGCACGATGACGGTGGTGGTGACGCCGGAGACGAGCGAGGGCAGCGCCTGCGGGAGCAGCACCTTGCGGACGATCGTCGGGATGGATCCGCCCATCGACTGGACGGCCTCGACGAGCCCGTGGTCGACCTCGCGGACGGCCGTCTCGACGAGCCGTGCGAAGAACGGGATGGCGCCGACGGCGAGCGGCACGATCATCGCGGTCGGGCCGATGAAGGTGCCGACGACCCAGGTGGTGAAGGGGATCAGGGCGATCAGCAGGATGATGAACGGCAGCGAGCGGCCGATGTTCACGATCACGCCGATGACCTTGTTGACCGGGGTGTTCCGGAGCAGTCCGCCCTTGTCGGTGAGGACCAGCAGGACGCCGAGCGGCAGCCCCACGAGAACGGTGACGACCGCGGACCAGAGCACCATGTAAAGGGTGTCGATGGTTCCCTGCGTGAGCAGCGGCTGCATTTCGGACCAGGTCACTTCGCCACCTCCTTGGTGAGCGGGGCGGGGGTCTGTACGGGGATGGGGGCGGCGTGCTCCACTACCTCGGCCTGCAGGCCCTGCTCGCGCAGGAAGCCGATCGGGACGACGTTCTCCTCGAACCGGCCGGGCAGTTCGATGCGCATCCGGCCGATCTGCTTGCCGCCGACGGTGTCCATCGCGGCGCCCAGGATCGAGATGTCGATGTTGTACGTACGGGAGAGCTGCGAGATCACCGGCTGGGTGGCGGCCTCGCCGTGGAAGGTGACGTCGACGACCGTGCGGTCGGGGCCGGAGGCCGTACCGCCGACGGGGAACAGTTCGTGGGCCAGTTCGGAGCCGGGGGTGGCGAGCAGTTCGCCGACGGTGCCGGATTCGACGATGCGTCCCTGCTGCATCAGCGCGGCTGAGTCGCAGATCGTCTTGACGACGTCCATCTCGTGCGTGATGAGCAGGACGGTCAGGCCGAGCTGCTGGTTGAGGTCGCGCAGCAGCTGGAGGATGGAGCGGGTGGTCTCGGGGTCGAGAGCGGAGGTCGCCTCGTCGGAGAGCAGCACCTTGGGGTCGCCGGCGAGTGCGCGGGCGATGCCGACGCGCTGCTTCTGGCCGCCGGAGAGCTGGCCCGGGTAGGACTTGGCCTTGTCGGCGAGACCGACCAGGTCGAGGAGTTCGAGGGCCTTGCGGGCGCGGTCCTTGCCGGATACGCCGAGGATCTCCAGCGGGAGTTCGACGTTGTCCTGGACGGTGCGGGAGGCCAGCAGGTTGAAGTGCTGGAAGACCATGCCGATGCGGCTGCGCGCCTCGCGCAGTTCCTTGCCGGCCCGGCGGCCCCGGCCGGCCAGGGCGGTGAGGTCCTGGCCGGCCACGGTGACGGTGCCGGAGGTGGGGCGTTCCAGGAGGTTGATGCAGCGGATGAGGGAGGATTTTCCGGCGCCGCTCTGTCCGATGACGCCGTACACCTCGCCCTCGCGGACGTGCAGGTCGACGCCGTCCAGGGCGGTGACCTCGCGGTCGCGCGACTGGTAGACCTTCGTGAGGCCCGTAGTGGTGATCACAGGGTTTCCGTCACTGTCGAGTGCGCGGCGCGGTGTCCGCCGGGCACGGGGCATTCGTCTGATGAGACTGTCCGGGCGTTTCGATCGGATGTCCCGAGCGGGGGGTCTCGGCACGGCTGCGGGCGGCGGAGGGCCGGGCAGCGGTGCTCGGGCAGGCTCGTTCCGCTGGGTGCGGACGGCTCGGGCTCGGTCTCGCTTCGGGGCGCGAGGATCGGGCGGGGGCCCTCAGAGGGTGCGCATTCGACACATACAACGAGCACCGGGCGTTGTGATCGCCTCGGTCGCAAGGATGCGGTCGCTCGTCGTGGTCATGCGCCAAGTAAAACAGACGTAACGTTCCGCCCGGCCCGCCTGTCCGAATAGCGGACAGGCGTGGATGGTGGCGCGAGACGGTTCGGCCGGCCGTCGTGATTCCCGATTCCTGGGCTGTGACCTGCACCGATACGGCGGAGGGGCAGCGGCGACGAATTGCGCGGCCGACGCGGAGCGGTCGCGTGCTGTGGTCAAGGCCACGGTCCCGCCGGGGTGCGGGCAGCTCCCCGGGTGCGGGGGCGCACGCAGGGGGCCGTTTGGTCCGTAATACCCTCGCCTCATGCTTGACGCCCTGACGGTCGCGGTCGCCGTGACCGCGCTCGCCCTCACCGCCTGGTGCGGATTCGCCGCTTACCGGGACCAGCCGACCAAGGACTGGCACTTCATCGGGATGGCCGTGGTCTCGCTGCTGGCGCTGGCCCAGCTGGTGGTGGGCGTCGTGCAGTTGTCCCGGGGTGAACGGCCCGAGCAGGGCATGACGATCTTCATCGCGTATCTGATCGGGTCCTTCCTGGCCGTGCCCGCGGCCGGATTCCTGTCGCTCACCGAGCGGACCCGGTGGGGTTCGGTGACGGTGGCGGCGGGCGCGGTCGTACTGGCCGTCCTCGAAGTACGGCTCTACGACATCTGGGGAAACTGACCGTGACCGACACCGATCGCACCCCCGCCACCGCCACCGGCGGGGAGCGCCCCTTCGACCTCGGTACCGGTCCCGGCCGGGTACTGGTCTGGTTCTACGGGGTGTTCACCGTCGCGGCGGCCTCCCGCTCGATCGTCCAGATGATCCTGGACTTCGGCAGGGCTCCGCTCGCCTATGTGCTGTCGGCCGTCGCCGCCGTCGTGTACGGGTTCATCACGTACTCGCTGGTGCGTGGCGGCGAGAAGGCGCGCAGGTCGGCGCTGGTGTGCTGCGCCGCGGAGCTCCTGGGTGTGCTGGTCGTCGGGACCTGGACGATGGTGGAGCCCTCGGCGTTCGCCGACGCCACGGTCTGGTCCGACTTCGGCATGGGCTATCTGTTCATCCCGGTGATCCTGCCGATCACCGGGATGATGTGGCTGCGCCGCGCGAAGAACGCGTAGGCCGGGCGCGGAACGCGCGGACGGACGGCGTAGGTGTAACCGGTGCTACGCGCTCGCCACGTAGAGGGGCGCGGTCGCGTCCTTCTCCAGCAGGATCATCCGGACGCCGTCCTGGCTCATCCCATTGCCCACAGGGGCGTAACCGGCCCGCCGGTAGAGGCGCAGATTGCCCTCGCTGCGGTGCCCCGTGTGCAGCCGGAAGCGGGTGGCCGACCGCTCGTCGGCGAGTCCCGACTCCGCGGCCCGCAGCAGCCGGGCGCCGAGGCCGTGCCCCTGGAGCCGCGGGTGGACGCAGAGCCTGCCGATCTGCCCGGCGCCGTCCTGATCGATGGATCCGCGGACCGAACCGACGACTTCGTCACCCAGCCGCGCCACGAACACCAGATTCGTGGCGATCTCGGCGCGCACCGAATCGAGCGTCTGGACGAGCGGGTCGATCCGGTAGTTCCCGTACAGCTCCGCCTCGGTCTGGAAACAGAGGTACTGAAGTTTCAAGATCTCTTCGGCATCCTGTGCCGTCGCCGCCGAGATGATCACACTCATGCCCATGTGCGCATGCCTCCGCCCACCTGATCCACCGGTTGTCTAACGCTCCTTTCCCCGCGGTTCAGGAGCGACAACCTCCGCCGCGAGCATTCTGCGCAGACATCCAAGGCATCGGGAACGGATCGGACCCAAACTACCCTGTGACATACCCAACTTCCCTGCGATTTCCCGGTAGGTGGGGTCACCGGGCGCCAGCATCGCCGCCAGCAGCCGGGAGCAGCGGCCGGGCAGCCGGTCCACCGCGGCGTGCAGCGCCCGGCGTTCGTCGGCACCGACGGCGATCCGTTCGGGGCAGCCGGCCGGGTCCGCGGAGGTCTCGTCGCGGTAGGGGCGTTCGTGCCGGGCGGTGCGTCGGGCCCGGCGGGCCTCCGCCCGTACGGCGTTGCGCACCCAGCGCGCCGGGTCCGGCGGCGGCCCGTCCAGCTCGAGCCGCTCCAACAGCCTCAGCCAGACGGCCTGTTCGAGGTCGGCGGGTTCGATCGCCGCGCCCGTCGCCGAGGCGGCCGCCTCGGCCGTGGCCTCGGCGCTCACCAGTGGATGGAGGGCGCGGACGACGTCCGCGGGGGCGGCCTCGGTCCTTGCGGGGGCGTGATCGAGAAGCGTCATGCCCCGGGCAACGCACCGTACCGGCGGCCGGTTGCCGTACCCGGCGCGCACCACCCGACCGGGGCACGCCCCGGCCGGGTGCTGACGCCGGTCTCACTTCGCGGCGAAGTCCGCCGCGGCGAGAAGGGCGGTGTCCGGGTTGTCGGAGAAGATCCCGTCGATACCCGTCGCGAAGTACGCCTGGAACGCGCCGAACGCGTCACCGTACGCGGTGGGGTCCGTGCCGCGCCGGAAGTCGGCGGGCAGGAAGGTGTTCTCGTTGCGCAGGGTGTACGGGTGCAGGACCAGGCCCTGGGCGTGCGCGTCCGTCACGAGGGTGGTGGGTGCGGTGAGCCGCCCCGAGGCGTCCTTGGGAATGATCAGGTCCAGGGTGGGTCCGATGCCCTGGGCGAAGGACGCCATCCACTTCAGGCCCTCGGGCTTCACCAGGTCGGCGACGGTGCGCGGGTCGCCGGACGTGACGAAGTCCCAGGGGCGCTCGCCCGCGCCGGAGAGCAGGACGACGCGCGGGGTGGCGACCAGTCCGGCCAGACGCTGGATGCTGCCGGGCTCGAAGGACTGGAGGATGAGCGGCGACTGCTTGCGATGGCGGTCGTAGCGGCGCAGCAGCTTGGCGAGGGGCTCTTCGAGGCCGAGACCCAGGCCCCGGAAGTAGGTGGGGTGCTTGGTCTCGACGTACAGCCAGACCGGCTTGCCGCGCCGGCGTCCCTCTCGGTCGGCCCAGCGCAACACCTCTTCGAAGGTGGGGATCTCCCAGCGGCCGTCGTAGAGCGTGTTCTTCTGACGGGTGCCGGGGATGCGTTCCTTGGCCCGCAGTGTCTTCAGTTCGGCGAGGGTGAAGTCCTCGGTGAACCAGCCGGTGAGCGAGACCCCGTCGACCTTCTTCGTGGTCTTGCGGCTCGCGAACTCGGGGTGGGCGGAGACGTCGGTGGTCGCGGTGATGTCGTTCTCGTGACGGCAGACGAGATGGCCGTCCTTGGTCGGCACCAGGTCCTGCTCGATGATGTGCGCGCCCATGTCGAGGGCCAGCTGGTAGGAGCCGAGGGTGTGCTCGGGCCGGTAGCCGCTGGTGCCGCGGTGCCCGATGACGGTGGGCACCGGAAGATCGAGGCGGAAGCCGTGGCCGCCCGGCCGTCCATCGGTGTTCGCGGCCGCGTTCCCGGCCGCGTCGGCCGGTCCGCCGGCCAGCCCGAGGGCGGCCGTGCCCAGCACGGCGGCCCCCGCACCGAGCAGGGTTCTGCGGCCGGGACCTGCCTGCGCGCGCTCTGTCATGAATGCTCCTCGCGTGTGATGTCTCGCACCTGTCGGGCGCGGCCCGAGCGTAGGCAGTCGTACCGTCGAAGGAGCATCTCCTGGACGAACATGGCGGAAACCCGCGTCAACACTGCGTATCCACTCGGTGAACCCGATGTGCGGTGAGCGAGTACCCGCGAGTATCGTCCTCACCTGCATGGACCGTCACGATCCCGCGCCTCGGCCGTCCCGGCCACTACACCGGAGGAACCGTTGTCCCGACACGCACTCATCAAGGCAGTGCTCGGACCGATCTTGCGCCTGATGTTCCGCCCCCAGGTGGAGGGCGTGGAGAACATCCCCGGGGACGGTCCGGTGATCCTCGCGGGCAACCATCTGACGTTCATCGACTCGATGATCATGCCGATCTGCTGCGACCGGCCGGTGTACTACATCGGCAAGGACGAGTACGTGACGGGCAAGGGACTCAAGGGCAGGGCGATGGCCTGGTTCTTCACGGGCTGCGGCATGATCCCGGTGGACCGGGACGGCGGCCGCGGCGGTGTCGCGGCGCTGATGACGGGCCGTCGGGTGCTGGAGGAGGGCAAGGCCTTCGCCATCTACCCGGAGGGCACCCGCTCCCCCGACGGCCGCCTCTACCGGGGTCGTACGGGCATCGCCCGGCTGACGCTGATGACGGGCGCGCCGGTGGTGCCGTTCGCGATGATCGGCACGGACAAGCTGCAGCCCGGTGGTGCCGGTCTGCCCCGCCCCGGCAAGGTGACGGTCCGCTTCGGTGAGCCGATGGAGTTCTCCCGCTACGAGGGCATGGACCGCGACCGCTATGTGCTGCGGGCGGTCACCGACTCCGTGATGGCCGAAGTGATGCGGCTGTCGGGTCAGGAGTACGTCGACATGTACGCCACGAAGGCGAAGGCCGCGTGAGCTGACGCACGGCGCAGGTTACGCGGATGGGCCCGTACCCCGGTTGGCGGTACGGGCCCTTCCGTATGTCGTATCGGCCCGTGCGGGCCGGGACGCGGGCGGCTACTGATGGACGATGCCCTCCTCCAGCTTCTGACCCCGCAGCAGGAACCAGGCGGTGACGGCCGTCGCCAGCAGGACCACCGCGCCGGCACCCGCGGCGAACCGCAGCCCGTCGACGAACGACTCCTGTGCGGCGGAGATCAGCGCGCTCGCCTGCTGTGCCGGAAGGCCGTGGGCCGCTTCGACGGCGCCGCCCAGCGATTCGTGGGCCGCCGCGGCGTTGGCGGACGGAACGCCCTGCGGGGTGGCGAAGTCCTGGTAGACGCCGGTGACGATGGAGCCGAGCAGGGCGATACCGAGGGCCGCGCCGAGTTCGTACGCCGTCTCGGAGACCGCGCCCGCGGAGCCCGCCTGCTCCTTCGGGACGCTGGAGAGGATCACATCGGACGTGACGGTGAAGGCGAAGCCCGCGCCGACGCCGACGACCAGCAGCACCGCGCCGATCAGCGGGTAGGCGGTCTCCTTGTGGATCAAAGTGACCACGGCGAGCGCCAGGCCGATCGCCGCGAGACCGCCGGACACCACCGACCGTACGGAGTAGCGACGGGCCGCCACACCGGCGAGCAGTCCCGCGGTGACCGCGCCGACGGCCGCGGGCAGTTCGGCGAGTCCTGCCTCCAGCGGTCCGCGCCCCTGGACCAGTTGCAGGAACTGGGAGAGGAAGAAGACCAGTCCGGACAGGCCGAGGATGGTCAGCAGATCGGCGAGGACGGCGCCCGAGAAGCCCCGGTGGTGGAAGAGCCGCATGTCCAGCAGGGGCGCGGGGAGCGTGAGTTGTCTGCGGACGAACCAGTGGAGCGCGGCCAGGCCGCCGAGGCCCGCGACGGCGACTGCCCAGCTCGTACCGTGCGCGGCCAGCTCCTTGACGGCGTATACGACACCGATCACGCCGATGAAGGAGAGCGCCACGCCGGCCAGGTCCCAGGGGCCGGGCGCCGGATTCTTCGACTCGGGAATCATCTTGACGCCGACGACCACCAGGACGGCCATGACGGGCAGGTTGATCAGGAAGACCGAGCCCCACCAGAAGTGTTCCAGGAGGAATCCGCCGACGACCGGGCCGACGGCCGCGCCCGCCGAGGCCATGGCGCCCCAGATGCCGATGGCGAGGCTGCGCTCGCGCGGATCGTGGAAGAGGTTGCGGATCAGGGCGAGTGTGGACGGCATCAGGGTGGCGCCCGCGACACCGAGCAGCGCCCGCGCCAGGATCATCATCTCGGGGGTGCTCGCGTACGCGTTGAGCACGGAGACCGCGCCGAAGGCGACGGCACCGCTCAGCAGCAGCTTCTTGCGGCCGATGCGGTCACCGAGGCTGCCCATGGAGACCAGGAGCCCGGCGATGACGAAGGAGTAGACGTCGCCGATCCAGAGCAGCTGGGTGCCGGAGGGCTTGAGGTCCTCGGTCAGGAAGGGCGTGGCGAGGCCGAGGACCGTGGCGTCCACGGCCACGAGCAGCACGGCGAGAACGAGGACGGCCAGGGCGATCCACCGCCCCGGACGGCGCAGCTCTTCGGCGGATTCCGCGTGCTGTTCGAGACTGCTCATTGCTCCACGCTCCGGCGTGCGCCGCCGAGCAGCAACTCGACGATCATGTGCTGGAAGTCCTGCCCGGCGACCCGGCCCGTCTGGACGACCCAGGCGCCGGAGGAGATGAGCCCGTAGAGGGCCTCGGTCAGCCAGGCGGGGGTGAGGTCGATGCGGAACTCGCCGCGTTCCTGGCCGCGCCGGAAGAAGGCGGAGACCCGGGCGTCGAGCCGGTTCCAGCCTTCGTTGACCTCGTCGCCCTCGAAGAGCTGATTCTCGGTGACGAGGAAGGAGAGGAGTCCGGCACTCGGCTCGACGGCGGCGACCAGTCGGCGCAGCGCCTCCTCGGAGGTCCCCTCGTCGAGCGCGGCGGCGTCCAGAGCCGCTCCGAACTCCTGGATGCCCAGGTTCTCCAATGCCCTGACCAGGGCGTCCCGTCCGGCGAAGTGCCGGTGCAGGGTGGCCCGTCCGATGCCTGCGGCTCTGGCGACCTCGTCCATGGTGGCGGTCGATTTACGGGTCAGCAGGGCGGCTGCGCTGCGCAGCACCTGCTCACGGTCGAGAGTCATGAGACGACCATAACCCATATGAGACATTGATGTCTCACTGCAGAGCCGTCGCCCTCCGTCGACGGGAGAGGGGACCATGTCGGCATGAAGCCGCTGCTGCTGATCGACATCGACGGCCCGCTCAATCCGTACGCGGCACTGACACGCCGCCGGGTTCCGGACGGCTATGCGCTGCATCTCATGCGGCCGACAGGGTGGGACTACGGGCTGCCGCTGCCCGTCCTCCTCAACCCGGAACACGGGAAGGCGCTGCGCGGCCTGGCAGGACGTTACGAGCTGGTCTGGGCGACGACCTGGAAGGACGAGGCCAACGTGTGGATCGGGCCGTGTCTCGGGCTCCCTTCGCTGCCGTACATCGACTGGCCGTCGATGCACGGCAGCGCGCCGGACGGCACGTACTGGAAGACGCAGTACGTGGTGGAGTACGCGGCGGGCCGGCCCTTCGCCTGGGTCGACGACGAGATCTCCGAGCAGGACCGGGAGTGGGCCGCCGAGCAGGGGGCGGCCGAGGCTCTCCTGCTGTGGATCGATCCATGGATCGGGCTCTTGCCGGCCGACTTCGAGGTGCTCGCCGCGTGGGCGGACGGCCGCCGGGGCGGCAGGAACTGAGTCCGCCACCCCGGTCGAGTCGCTGCCGCCCCACCCCGGATCAGTCGTTGAGGACGGTCAGGTCGAGGCCGGGCAGGCGGGCCGGATCATTGACCACGAACATCTCGGTGATCTTCCCCCGCGCGACGGTGAAGATCATGACCGAGAACCGATGGTCGTCGAGCGCCGAGACGACGGCCGGTTCCCCGTCGACCAGCGCGGGCAGCGACGACCGGGCGAACGGTGCGAACATCATCGCCTGGCGGGCCACGGTCGCGGCGCCCCGCACCAGGGACGGCGCACCGACGCCACCGGCTTCGGCTTCGGACCGCACCACGACGTCCGGGTCGAGCACGGCGACGAGGGCCTCGAAGTCACCGCCGCGGGCGGCGGCCAGGAAGGCGTCGACGACCTCGCGCTTACGGCTGAGATCGGGGTCCGGATCCGGCTCCGCGCCCCGCACCCGGCGACGGGCCCGGCTGGCGAGCTGCCGGGCCGCGGCCGGGGTGCGGTCCACGACGCGGGCGATCTCGTCGAACGGCACGGCGAACATGTCGTGCAGGACGAAGGCGAGCCGCTCGGCGGGGTCGAGCGTTTCGAGTACGACCAGCATCGCGAGACCGACCGAATCGGCCATCATCGCCTGCTGCTCCGGGTCGGCTTCCGGCTCGGCGCCGAGGACCGGGTCCGGGGCGTGGGCCCCGGGCGCGCGCGTGTCGAGCAGTTCCTCGCGGCGCGAGCGGCGGGAGCGGAGCATGTCCAGGCACACCCGCCCGACCACCGTCGTCAGCCAGCCGCCCAGGTTCTCGATTGCCCGGCTGTCGGTACGGCTGAGCCGGATCCAGGCTTCCTGGACGGCGTCCTCCGCCTCATTCGCCGAGCCGAGCATCCGGTAGGCCACGGCCTTCAGCTGGGTACGGTTCTCCTCGAAGCGTTCGGCCAGGAACTCGCGCCCGTTCACCTCGCGGCTGTTCACCCCACGCCCGTCCACCTCGCGCCCGTTCAGCCCGCGTCCGTCCCGCTCATGTCCGACCACAGTCGCACTCCTCCGTAGTGTGCAGTCACTGCCATGACGAACCGGACCTCACCGATGTGACAGGTGGCTCAGCACCCCTTCTCCGGCGCCGGGCGCGCCCGCTCAGTTCCACGGCAGCGCGGCGCGGCGGTGCCAGTACGCCTCCGGCTCCTCGACGAGCGCGTCGAGCCGGGCGCGCGGCGGCTCGCCGAGGTCGACGACGGCCGCGCGCAGGTTTGCGGCGAGCTGGTCGAGGGTCGCCGCGCCGGAGAGGACCACTGAGGCCCACGGCTGGTGCAGTACGAACGCCAGCGCGATCGCGTCGCTGCCCACGCCTGCGTCGGCGGCGATCTCCTGGACCACGGCGGGGGCCTCCGTCCCGGCGAGCCGACCGTTGGCCATGGCTTCCTTGACGATCACGGTGAGCCCGGCGTCATGGGCCTCCGCGAGCGCGGCTCCGGCCGAGGTCTCCAGGGCGTTGTAGGTGGCCTGGACGGTGCGGAAGAGCGGTTCGCCGTCGACGGTGACGGCGAGGGCGGCCCGGACGGCGTCGGCCTGGGCGGGTCCGCTGGTGGACAGCCCGACGCCGACCCCCGCCGCGGCGAGTTCGGCGAGCCGTGCGTGCAGCTCCTTGTCGGTGAGGGCCGGGCTGTCGGCGGTGACCGAGTGGATCTGGTAGAGGCCGAGCCGGTCCCCGAGCAGCGCGTCGGTCTCGGCGCGCTGGCGCAGATACGTGGCCGGGCTGTGGTCCTTGACCTCGTGCGCCTCGGCTTCCACGCTCCAGTCGGCGGTGTAGGTGTAGCCCCACTTGCTGCCGATGACGACATCGTGCGCTTCCGGGTGCGCCGTCAGCCAGCCGGCCAGGAACTCCTCCGAACGACCGTAGGAACGGGCCGCGTCGAAGTAACGGACGCCCTGCGCGTAGGCGGCGTCCAGCAGTTCGTGGGTGCGCTCGCGCAGCGCCTCGACGCCGCGATCGGCGGGCAGATCGCGGTCGCGGTGCAGGTTGATGTAGCCGGGCCTGCCGACCGCTGCCAGGCCGAGCCCGATGTGGGCGCTCGGATTCGTCGCTGCGGCCGATGGGGCCTCCCCTGGCCGAGCGAAGCCGAGAGCTCGGGGAAGGTCGAAAGGCATCGTGGGCTCCTCGTCGATCGGGTGCGCTCCCCCGTCAACGTAGCTCAGCTCCCGGAACCCGGAGGGCGGGGAGCGTACGGC
>NZ_JBHVFF010000130.1:0-22280 GCF_042801895.1 Streptomyces sp. NPDC057543
GTGCGGACAGGGGCACGTTCGGATCGCCAACCGTGAAGGTCCGGTCCTACGTGCGACGCCCACCGCGACGAGGGCGAACCCGTCGATCGCCTTCGCCCCGGCCCGTCAGGCGCGCCACTGCGCCGTGCGCTCCGGGGAAGCTTCGGCGAGTGCCTTGGTAACGGCCTCAGCGTCTCCCTGGTGACCGTAGACGGGCGTGCCGGGCTGTTGCCGCCAGGACTCGTCGAGGCCACCCGCGTCCACGCTGTCGAAGCCCAACTCGTCGATGAGCTCGCGCACGACCTCCTTGGCCGCCGCATCGTCCCCGGCCACCGGCAGAGCCTGACGGCCGGGACTGCCCTTGGGGCGGCCGTTGTCGAGGATGTCCTGCGCGTACGTCCCATTGAACGCCTTGATCACGGGGTGGCCGATCTGTTGCTCGGTCCACCGGCTCTCCGGCAGGCCGTCCTCGATCGCGGCGATGCGGCCGTCGCGCTGCTGCGGGTAGTAATTGCCCGTATCGATGACCACGACCCCCTCCGCGGCCTCGTCGAGGAATCCCGAGGGCAGGTGTGAGACCGCCTTGAGGGGGACGGTGACGACCACGACCCGGGCTCCCCGAGCGGCCTCGGCCGCCGTGACCGGGGTGGCTCCGGTCTCCTCGGCGAGCTCGGTGAGCGTCTGTGGTCCGCGCGAGTTGGCGACGGAGACATCATGCCCCAGTGCGGTGAGACGCCGGGTGAGGTTGCCGCCGATGTTGCCCGCTCCGACGATGCCGATCTTCATGGATCCGACCTTCCGATGGTGCCTGCGGTATGTCATGTGGACTCGCCGCATCACCAACTACCCGCTGCGGTTCCCTATTCCGGGAAGTGACAAAAAGGATTCGGTCCGTCACCGGACGGATGGGAAGGAGCGACTGCGGGCACGAACAGTGAGAGAACCGGAATCACCCAGCTCATTTGGAGGCGGTGCTCATGCTCCATGGCATCGACGTCAGCGCGTATCAGCCGTCCTTCGAAACGGACGGACTGGACTTCGTCCTCATCAAGGCCACCGAAGGCCGTTCATACGTCAATCCGCATCTGACCTCGCAGGCCAAACGTGCCAGGGACGCGGCATGCGTGGTTGGCTTCTACCACTTTCTCTGGCCGGGCAACATCACGGCCCAGGCGGAGTACTTCGTGAGCAAGGCTCCGGAGAAGGCGGGCGATCTGCTCGCCGTGGACTGGGAGGAGAACGGCGAAGGCACCCGGGCGAGCAACGCCGAAAAGGACCGCTTCATCCGTGAGCTCAAGAGCCTGAGGCCCGATCACAAGGTTCTGCTGTACTGCAACCGCTATTTCTGGTTGCACTACGACACCACGTCGTATGCGGGGGACGGCCTGTGGATAGCCGACTACGTAACCGCGGGGAAGCCCCAGATCAACACGTCCTGGCGCATCCATCAGTACACGGACCAGCCGCTCGACAAAGACGTCGCCGCTTTCTCCTCGCGGACCGCCATGCGCGACTGGGCCCGCGGATAGCCGCACGCACAGGGCCGTGAGGCCGACGATCGGGGGGGCATGGGATACGGCCGTACTGGTGTTCTGCCTGGTGATGGTGTCGGCCTATGCCGCCTCGATCGTCTGGGCCTGGGCGGTCGGCGAGAGGATATGGATGTGGGTCGACATCATCGTCTTTCCCTGCATCGTGCTGATCGCATTCTCCGTCATCCTCGGTGACCACACTCCTGATGGTTCGACGGAGTTCCGGGGTAGCTTCTGACAGCCTCGTTGCGTCAGGCGTGCCCAGGCGGGCGGTACGGACGGTCGGTCAGCCACCGCTCGCGAGTGCGGCGATGCAGGTGAGGAACACTCCGATCCGGCTGTTCTCGATCCGTCCCGCGGTGCCGGTGAACTGCGTCCGCACCCCAGCGGGCGCTGCGAGGCAGAGGCTGCATCGGCGGGGGTACGGCGGGCAACAGGCCCGAGGAGGCATGCGCAACAGCGGGTGCATGTACACAGGGTCCGGCTGGGCAGCTCCATCGCGTGGCGCGAGCGCGGCACCGCACTGTGGGGCCTCGTCGGGCAGGCCCCGTCTGCACGTCCCGGACCGCATGCATAGCCAGTACTGCAACGCCTGGTGTCGGTGACGACCCTTCTGGTCTGCCTGCCACCCTGCATAGCCATGACCCGATCGACTGACCGATTGAGGTCTGCGGTGACGGGCACAGTCCGTCCGAGCAGCCGGAACGGGGGCGGGGTGTGGCCGACGGGTGTTCGGGGTGGTGGCGTGGGACTGCTGTGTGGGTCGTGTCAATGAACGACACGCCATCATCAGGGTGAGCAGGTTTCAGCAAGTCGCCTGGACAGGCTAACGGAATCTCAAGTCCCCAATTCCAGGGGCTAGTTCACTTGCTCTCGGATTATATGGAAATAGCATATGGAGTACATCGCGTACCTCGATCGATATTCCGACACCTACACCCAAGGCATCCGATATGACAGGTATGGGGGCCGTTAGTACGTTCAATTACGGGTCGGCTGCTCAGCCGCCCCCTCTGAGACAGGAGAAGTGACATGGCTACCCGTTCCACCGTTATTACCGCCGCTGCCGCGGCCGCTGCGGCCCTGGCCGCAACCGGCATCACCTACGCGTCGGCCGCCACCAACGAGCCGGCCCAGGCCGCCCCGGTCATCCAGCAGGCCCCCGCCCCCGTCACGGCCCTCGAAGGCGAATCCGGCAATGGCAACGAAGGCAAGGGCAACGAAGGCAGGGGCAACGAAGGCGGGGGCTACGGCGAGGGTCGTGGCCACGAAGAGGGCCGCCGCCACCACGAAGAGGGCCGCATCCACATCAACGAGCGGACCTACTCCGCCGAGCCGGGCGGCTGCATGGTTGTGGTCAGCGGCCTCGGTGCCAAGAGCCTCAACATTCGCAACGACAGCCGCCGGACCGTCGAGGTCTTCCGCGGCGCCACCTGCGACAACGGCGCCCCCATCGCCACCGTCGGACCGTGGAGCTCCAGCGACGGGGTTCACCCCGGGCGCGTCAAGGGCGGCGTGAAGGTCAAGAACGGAGTGGTGGGCAGCTTCCGTGTGATCCACCGCTTCGACGAAGGCCGCGGCAAGGGTGATCGAGACTACTGACCGAGTCACTTGGCTGACGTGGAACCCCGGCCCGCCGGAATCGGGCCGGGGTTCCGTGTCCTTTCACGCTGCCCACTCCATGGGCGTGGACCCGGGACAGCACCCGGCGGTTGAAGACAACGCCTACGGAGTTCAGGCGGTTCGTGCCGCCGGAACGCTGGGCTTTGGCTACTTGCAATCATCGCGCGACACCTTGTGACTGGAAGGTCCCCACACCACTCTGTCCCACGACATGCGTTGGTTCCGGCACAGGGGATCGGCATGGCCCGGTGGTCGTGCCCGTGCAGAGCAGCAGTGGTGTTCTGCTGTTGGTGACCCGGGCGCGTGCGATCCGCCAATGGGGCGTCAGGCCCGGTCCGAAGCCCCTGGAACACGGCGCCCGATCCGGGGCCCTCTCGTCACATCACACCTGATTCGGCGGCAGATGGGGCACTTCCTTGCCCGGGACCGAGCATCCGGTTTCCTACTACGGCCGGTGCTCAACCCGGGATTTCCGTACGTTCCCACCATTCGTAGACGGGCAATGGGCCTGCCGGCGTTTCCTGGCGGCGTGTGGTGCTCTTGAAGTGCTCGTATCCGCCCCGGAACGGGATCTTGAGGTCGACTCCAGGTGTGTCGACGGAAACGATCCGCTCGGGGAGATCGTCGGGGCCGCCCTCAAGGATTGCCTTCGTTGTGTTGGTCATGATGAAAGTCTCCCCGGGAGGGTGGCCCGGCTCTTCCATGACGCGCCGAAGGTCTGGCCGCTGTGTGTCCTGTCGGCATTCCGACAACATGGTCCTCGGAAACAGCGTGCGATCACACCAGGATCCAGACCCGGTCAGCCCACGCCGGATGCGCGGCACTCTGCACGGTGCGGGCCATGGCAGTGGGGCGCTCAGCCCGCCTGAAACCTCGCCATGATGGTTTCCACGACGCGGGAAGGGGGATGCCGGTGGCGTCGACGATCACTCTTCCGACCCTACCCGGACCGCACTCCTTCCGGAGCTCGGTCTCCGGACCTGTCTCACGCCGGGGTGACAGCAGAACTCACTGATATCGAGCATGAAAGAGGGTTCCGGTCAGCTTGTGGGAAGCCCAGTCGAATGATGGCCGACGGACGCAATGACTACCCGGAAGTCACCGGGCGTCGCGGAGGTTCTGGAGGCCGGGGGGAAGGCGCGTGCCGAGGGGTGTTCCTGGGGATCGGTTCTGGATGCCGGCAGCGAGCTTCCGGATGGCGGGGAGCCGTGCGAGGAGTGCTTCCCCGGGGCAGCTGGTGGCAAATCCGTCGCGGTGACCGGAAATGGCATCGAATTGAGCCGAAGTGCCTTTGGCGTAGCGGCTCTTGTCGTTCGTCGATGTGAGCCGCACCTTGCTGGTCGCGTCGATTCCGCTCAGGCCGAGCTTCCAGGCGGCGAGGGCCGCGATCGAGTGTTCCATGGCCGGCGGTACGGAGGTGCCCCGGCCGAAGGTGCCAATCGCTGCGATCCCTGTGGTGCCTTGGTTGAAGCCGAGGGTGTGGGAACCGATGACGGGGCGGTCGGGACCGCCGGCACGGCCCTCGTAGATGTTGCCGCAGGTGTCGACGAGGAAGTTGTAGCCAAGGTCTCCCCAACTGCGGTCACGGGTCTGGCCCGTATACAGGTTGCGCAAGGTACGCGGGACGTTGGCACAGTCGTAGCCGTTGGGGGTGTCGGTGTGATGAATGAAGACCGCCGTCACCTTTTCCGCGTAGTGGGCATGGGCGTCACGCTTGGATTCGTCGGCATGCCACTGCGTACGCGACATGATGGCGGGCCGCGGTGCTCCACGGGGAAGTGCCACCGAGGTGGCACCCAGGGCCGGGAACGGACGTGCGGAATCAGCAATCGGTTCGGAAACCGATCCGACCGGCCACACGGATGGCGGCCTTCGCGGCATCGTCTGGCCGACAGCACCGGCCTTCGTCAACCCGGACGGCGCCGCGAGGAGAGACACCGCCACGGGGGCCGTGACCCACAGCGATGTTCGGAACAAACGCACAGGGAAAACCTTCTTCGTCTTTCGCCGGCAGGAGGGCCGGAGCGCGTATGCCCACAGCTTTGCGGCGGGAGGTTCGCCGCGCGCGCCGGGTTACTGCGGTCAGGCGAGCGTGCCGGCACTCCTGCCGCCTGCTGAAAGAGGCACGACGATGTGCTGGTACCAGGCCGTCGATAGGCCGTGGAGGCGGCACTGACCGAGACGGCTGGATCCCTACGGTATTGCCGCGACCGTCGAGACGGCGATGGTCCGGCCCCCTTCGAGCCGGCAGTTCGGATTCCGATGCCAAGCACTCCGGGCTGCCTACGCCGTCCGGCGCCGGGTTTCGTCCGCCGCGCGCAGGACCCGGTCCGGGCGGATGGGCAGGTCCCGGTGGCGCGTTCCCGTAGCGTGCCACACCGCGTTGGCGATGGCGGCGGCGACACCCACGATGCCGATCTCGCCGATGCCCTTGATCCCGACCGGGTCGTCCGGGTCGGGGTCGTCGACCCAGTCCGCCTCGATGAGCGGCACGTCGGCGTGCGTGGCGACGTGATACCCGGCGAGGTCGGCGCCGATGTGGCCGCCGCCTGTCCGGTCCCTGATCGCCTCCTCGTGGAGGGCCATGGACAGTCCCCAGGTCATCCCGCCGATGAGCTGGCTACGGGCGGTGAGCGGGTTGACGATGGTGCCCGCGGCGTAGATGCCGAGCAGTCGGCGTACGCGTACCTCGCCGGTTGTGGTATCCACCGCGACTTCGGCGAACTGTGCTCCGAAGGAGTGCCGTTCCTTCTTCACGAGGGCGCCGACGGCCTCGGTCGTGTCGGATCGGGCGGTGATTCCCTCCGGCGGAATGACGCCTCCCCGGGCTGCCAATCGCTCCCGCAACTCGTCCGCCGCGGCTGTCACCGCCCACGCCCAGGAGCGGGTGCCCATCGAGCCGCCGGCGAACATCGCGGGGCCGAGGTCGCTGTCCGCGATCCGTACATGGATACGGCCTGGATCCACCTTCAGCGCGTCCGCGGCGACCAGGGTCATCGCCGTCCGTGCCCCGGTCCCGATGTCCGCAGCGTTGATCCGTACGGTGAAGGTCCGGTCCGGCTCCGCGGTCACGGCCGCCGTGGACGGGGCGACTCCCGAGGGGTAGGTGGCCGCCGCCGTTCCGGTCCCGAGCAACCAGCGTCCCTCACGGCGCACACCCGGACGAGGGTCCCGGTGCGCCCAGCCGAACCTGCGGGCGCCCTCCTCGAAACAGGCGAGCACGTTTCGGCTGCTGAACGGCAGCCCGGACACGGGACCCGTCCCCGGTTCATTGCGTGCGCGCAGCGCGATCGGGTCCATGGCGCACTTCTCGGCCAATTCGTCGAGGGCGGATTCGAGGGCGAAGGATCCCGGTGCCTCGCCCGGTGCGCGCATCCAGGCCGGAGTCGGTACGTCGAGCCGTACCAGTCGGTGAAGGGTGTGATGCGCGTCGGCGTCGTACATCACGCGGCCCAGTACGGCGCTCGACTCGATGAATTCATGCACGGTCGACGTAAGGCTGTGGGCCCGGTGGTCGAAGGCGCGCAGCCGGCCGTCGGCGTCGGCGCCGAGCCTGATCCGCTGCGCCGTGGGGCTGCGGAATCCGACGAGGGAAAACATCTGACGGCGAGTCAGTACGACGCGAACCGGGCGGTGGAGGACGGTCGTAGCCATGACGGCGGCCACCTGGTGGGGGCTCAGACCCTTGGATCCGAAACCGCCGCCGACGTGTTCGGACCGCACCCGTACGGAGGCCGGATCGAGGGAGAAGAGCTGCGCGAGCTCGCTCGCCACCCAGGTGCTGCCCTGGTTGGAGTCGAGGACGTCGAGCCGGCCGCCGTCCCAGCGAGCCGTCGCAGCATGCGGCTCCATCGGGTTGTGGTGCTCCTCCGGTGTGGTGTACTCCTCGTCCACGACGACTGCGGAGGCGCCGAGTTGGGCCTCCAGGTTTCCCTTCTCCGTCTCGGCCCGGACCATCGGGTTGTTCTCCGGCGTGTACGCACCGGGATGCCCGGCGGAGAACGCGACGTCGTGCGGCTCCTCGTCGTACCGGACCACCAGTGCCTCGGCGGCCTCCCTGGCCTGCTCGGACGTCTCGGCCACGACCAGCGCCACCGGCCAGCCCGCGAAGGGCACGCGGTCGTGCTGGAAGATCCCGAGGACCGGGTTCGGCCGCCCCATCATGCCCACGTAGTCGGTGTCGACGCGCGGTGCGTTCCCGTGGTGCAGAACGGTGAGGACGCCGGGCATGGCCAGGACGGGGGCGTCCTCCACCGAACGGATGCCGCCACGGGCCACGGTCGACAACACCAGCCAGCCGTGGGCGAGTTCGACGAAGGGGATCTCTCCGGCGTAGCGGGCAGCCCCGGTGACCTTGTCGCGGCCCTCCACGCGGGTATGGGCGGTTCCTACGGATCCCGTCACCGCTGCGATTGCGGGCGTCGTGGTCATCGGGTGACCTCCTCGGTGAGTTCGGTCAGCACGGCCACGACGAGATTGCGCATCAGCGTCACCTTGTATCCGTTCTCGGCAAGCGCCTCTGCGGCCGCCAGTTCGGCATCCGCCGCGGCGGCGAATGCCTCCGCGCTCACCGGGCCGCCGGTCAGCACCCGTTCGGCCGCACGGGCCCGCCACGGGCGGGACGCGACCGCACCGAACGCGAGGCGCACTTCGCGTACGACATCGTCCTGGACGTCGAGCGCGGCGGCGATCGAGCCGATGGCAAACGCGTACGAGGCGCGCTCGCGCACCTTCCGGTACCGGGAGCGGGCGGCAACCGGGGCCGACGGCAGCGTGACGCCGGTGATCAGCGCGCCCGGCGGGAGCGGGGTCTCGATGTGCGGGGTGTCGCCCACGGGCAGATAGAACGCTGAGATCGGCAACTCGCCCGGCCCCTGCGCCGATTCGTAGGAGATGGTGGCATCGAAGGCGGCGAGCGCGACTGCCATGTCCGACGGATGGGTGGCGATGCAGTGCCCGGAGGCGCCGAGGATCGCGTGGTTGCGGTGCTCGCCCGTGAGGGCGGGGCAACCGCTACCGGGGGCACGCTTGTTGCACGGTTTGCTGATGTCGGTGAAGTAGCCGCAACGGGTCCGCTGGAGTAGATTCCCGCCGACCGTGGCCATGTTGCGCAGCTGTCCCGAGGCGCCGGCCAGGACGGCCTGCGCCAGCGCCGGGTAGTGACGCCGCACATCGGGGTGGGCCGCGAGGTCGCTGTTGGTGACGGCCGCGCCTATGCGAAGCCCGCCCTCGTGAGTGAACTCGATGCCGTCGAGAGGGAGTTCGCGTACGTCGATGAGCAGCTCGGGCTTTTCCAGGCCGGCCTTCATCAGGTCGACCAGGTTGGTGCCGCCGCCGAGGAAGCGGGCACCGGGGCGGTCGGCGAGCAGGGCGACAGCCGTGGAGACGTCGAAGACGCGCTCGTAATCGAATTCCCTCATGCCGCCGCCTCCTTGCCTTCTGTCCCGGCTGTCCCCGCCGCCCGCGCGACCGCCTGCACGATCGATACATACGCGCCGCAGCGGCACAGGTTGCCGCTCATCCGCTCGCGGATCTCCTCGGCGGTGAGCGCGGGCACCCCTGCTTCGGGCCGGACATCGTCGGTCGCGGCGCTCGGCCAGCCCGCCGCGTGTTCCTCGATCACCGCGAGCGCCGAACAGATCTGTCCCGGTGTGCAGTAGCCGCACTGATAGCCATCGAGGTCGAGGAAGGCCTGCTGCACCGGATGCAGCCGCTCACCATCGGCCACACCTTCGATGGTGGTGATCGCGCGTCCCTGGGCCGCGACCGCGAGCTGCAGACACGAAACGGCCCGGCGCCCGTCGAGCAGCACCGTACAGGCGCCGCACTGACCCTGGTCGCAGCCCTTCTTGGTACCGGTCAGATCGAGATGCTCGCGCAGGGCGTCGAGCAGCGTGGTGCGATGGTCGACGGACAACGTGTACTTCTCGCCATTGATGTTCAGAGTGATGGCACTGGACGACGATGGGGCCATGATCAGCCTTCTTTCGCATTGCGGATGCGCGTCGAACAAGACGATCCCGGCGAAGCGGCCGGGAGGGAGAGGGCGATGGTGAATGAACCAGTGACGAGGACCGCCGGTCGGCCATACTGGCCGGAATTGCCGCTACGGTAAGCGTAAGCGGACAACTGTCCGCCAAACGTCGAACCTAGCGGACAGCCGGCCGCCCAGCAAGGTCGGACTTGGCCGCGATTCCGGAAGGAGGACGAGTGCGGGAAGACAAGCGCACGGCTCTGCGCCCGGACGCGCAACGGAATCGCGAGCGAATCCTGGAAGTCGCGCTGGCCGAGCTGACGGGGGCGGCGGACGTCCCGCTGAGCGTGATCGCGAAGAAGGCCGGCGTCGGGCAGGGCACGTTCTACCGAAACTTCCCCAACCGCGAGGCGCTGGTCCTGGAGGTCTACCGCTACGAGATGCAGCAAGTCGCCGATAGCGCTGCCCAACTGCTCCGGACCCGCGCACCCGACCAGGCTCTGAGGGAGTGGATGGACCGCCTGGCCCAGTACGCCATGGCCAAGGCAGGCCTGGCCGACGCACTGCGCAAGGCCACCAGCTCGTACGGCAGCCTGGCCCAGCTGGGCCACGGGCCGGTGACCCGAGCGGTCACGCTCCTGCTGAACGCCAACGAGGAGGCCGGCACCATCCGCCCGGGACTGGCCCCCGACGATTTCGTGCTCGCCATTGCCGGGCTCTGGCAGATCGACCCGCACGGCGACTGGCAGCCGCGAGCGACACGGCTGCTGGACCTCGTCATGGACGGGCTGCGGGCCGGGGCGTCGGGAGCGGGAAGATCGGCGGCGGACGAGTCCGAGCGCACGGATTCCGGGCGGACCGGCTGACGTCCGGGTGGCGGGCGTGTGGTGCGCTTCGGTCGGCTTCGTGGGCGAGGAGGTGCCCGGCCGACGCCATGTCAGGTGGGCGCCGGCCGGGCGGTCTCATGTGGATCGGCCGCCGTCGGTACGGTCGGCTGACCCTCGTACCGCTGTGGGTTCCGCGGCAGTGATCCGGGCGATGGCCTCGACGGTGAGGGCACGGTCGTGCGGCTCGGTGTCCAGAGCGCGGTGGATCGAGAGGCCCTCGATGAGGGCGTCGAGCTGGCGGGCGGTGGCGGGGGCGAAATGCTGCTCGAGAATCAGGCGGCTCCGGCGCATCCACTCCCTGGTGAGCTCACGGTAGGCGGGTTGCCGGGCAGCCAGCGTGTACAGCTCATGCGTGAGGACGAGCTGGCGCTGGTCGCCGCCGGAGAGATGGTGGACGAGATCGACGACCGCTTCGCGTGCCTCGTCGGGGGTGGCGGCGGCGCCCAGACGCTGCTCGAAGACATCGACGATGGTCGCGGCGAAGCGGGTGAATGCCTCGCGCAGCAGCTCGTCCATGTTCTGGAAGTGATACGTCATCGAGCCGAGCGGGACGCCTGCGCGGGCAGCGACCTTGCGGTGGGAGACGCCGGCGACGCCTTCGTCGGCGATGAGGTCGAGCGCCGCGTCGATGATGCGCTCGCGCCGTTCTGGATCGATGCGTCCGGTGGCCACCCTTTTCCTCCTAGATCGAGCGGACCACTCGCGCCGGGTTGCCCACGGCAATGACGTTCGGCGGGATGTCCTTGGTGACGACGGCCCCGGCACCGATGACAGTGTTGTCCCCGATGGTGACTCCGGGCAGGACGATCACGCCGCCGCCGAGCCAGACATTGTCGCCGATGGTGATCGGCTGAGCAGCCTCCAGCTTGTCACGCCGTGGCTGCGGCTCGATGGGATGGGTAGGGGTCAGCAGCTGCACGTTCGGACCGATCTGACAGTCCTTGCCGATCCTGATCGGAGCGACGTCGAGTGCGGTGAGGCTGTAATTGATGAAGGTTCCCTCGCCGACGCTGATGTAGCTGCCGTAGTCGACGAACAGGGGCGGCCTGACGTGTACACCCGCACCGAGACTGCCGAGGAGTTCCGCGAGCAACGCTTGTGCGTCATCCGGGTCTTGCAGATACGCGGCCTGATACTCGGTTGCCAGGCGCAGCGCGCGCTGCTGTGCGCGCGTGTTCTCCGGGTCGTCGTCGACATAGAGGTCTCCGGCGAGCATGCGCTCGCGGTTGGTACGGGGGTCCCCGTCGAAGTGGTCCTTCATAGGGACGATCGTACACACCGCAGTGTACGTTCGTACGCTCGGAAGCCGAACGTCGGGCGGTAGGCGCCACTGAGCGAACATCCGTTTCCGGGATTCATGACAGGGCCCTCGTGAGCGGCCAGTGCCTGAAGCCGGTGCTCAGCATGTCGGTGCAGGTCAGCGGGTTGCTCGCGGAGCGGGTGTACTTTCCTTGCATGACCCCGCAAGACCTCGCCAACCTCGCGCACCTGCGCCGGGCCCGGGATCTGATCGACCGCGAGTACGCGCGCCCGCTCGACGTTCCTACGATGGCTCGCCACGCCCTCATGTCGCCGGCGCACTTCTCGCGGCAGTTCCGGGCCGCCTACGGGGAGACGCCGTACAACTACCTCATGACCCGCCGCATCGAGCGGGCGATGGCGCTGCTGCGCGCGGGAATGAGCGTGACCGACGCGTGCGTGGCGGTCGGCTGTACCTCGCTCGGCTCGTTCAGCTCGCGATTCACCGAGCTTCTGGGGGAGCCGCCGAGCGCGTACCGCATCGGAGAGCACCATGCCGTGACGGCGATGCCCGCGTGCGTGGCGAAGGTGCGCACCCGGCCGACCAGAGACACATCGAGCAGGATTCGAGAAGCGGCCCGCGACACCGCCGCCTAGCGTGGGCCGTATGAACATCGCACTCCAGTACTGTCACATCACTGTCAACGATATGGACGAGTCGCTCGCCTTCTACCGTGACGCGCTTGGCCTCCAGGTGCGCAACGATGTCGCCTCTGGCGGATTCCGCTGGGTCACCCTCGGCAGCGCGGCCCAGCCGGACGTCGAGATCGTGCTCTCGGAACCGCACGCCGGCCGCTCCCAGGCCGATGGCGACGCGTTGCAGGAACTGCTCACCAAGGGCGTCCTGCCGCAGATCATCTTCCGCACCGACGATCTCAACGCGGCCTTCGAGAAGGTGCGGGCATCGGGCGCCGAGGTGCTGCAGGAGCCTGTGGACCAGCCCTGGGGCCCGCGTGACTGCGCGTTCCGTGATCCGTCGGGCAACATGGTGCGCATCTCGCAGGGGCACTAGCTTCGGCCGCGCCTCCTCTCTCGCGCGTCGCGGCGGGCCGAAGGTTTCTTGACCGAGTGCTTCGTCCTCAGGCTCCGGATGCGTGGCAACGGGTGACAACGAAGACGATGACGGACGAGGAAACCGCAGTCCCGGCGGTGCAAGCAACCGCCGGGACCGCGGGGAGCGACCAGGCCGCGCAACACCTGGCCGTGCCGGATGCCCGGCCTATGGGTAGATCCCAACCGGTCCGTACCGTCTTCGCCGGCCAGGAGCAGCCGCTGCACGCACGCGATTGAGGTCGATGGGCAATAGGCCGGTCAGGGAGATGTTTTCGGCGAGCCGACCATCGCGACTGCGCCGGTACTCGCCCAGGAGAGTGCCCCAGGCGTACTCACCGACGTCGTCACGGCCCAACTGACAGAGGTTGTCGAAGCCCTGTAGCGGTTTCGCTTCACAGGCCGGGAGGCGGGCCGAGCAGTCGGGCTTCCCCCCGCCCGCGGCTCCCAAGAACGAGCGGTACTCGGCAGGGGCAGCCCGATCTCCTACGGCAAGGGGGAAGTGGTGCCCACCGTCGTGCAGCTGTCGACCGGGAAGGCGTTGACCGTCCGGACGGCGGCCGACGTATTCCTCGACTCTCTCGGCAACCCGAACACGATCCGGAACTACGGGATCGGGGTGGGCAAGACCGCCAAACGGTTCGGCGAGGCTCGGCCGCTGGCGTCGGTCGCGGACGACGAGATCGGTGAGGCCCTCGAACTGCTCTGGGGCACCGCGGCGGTGAACACCTGGAACGCGCGCCGGGCAGCGGTGCTGTCCTGGCTCGGCTGGTGCCGTGAGCGCGGCTACGGCGGCCCCGCCGACCCGGCCTGGGCGAAGCGGCTGGCGGTGCCGGACTCCCAGACCCCGGCCCGCTCGAAGATGGCGATCGACCGGCTGATCGCGCGGCGCGAGGCGCACCCGCGGGAGAAGACCCTGTGGCGGATGCTCGGCGGAGGAGATTCTCGGCGTTAACGTCGAAGACCTGGACTTCGCCGGCCGCCGCTGCCCGGTCAAGGCCAAGGGCGCGAAGTCGAAGTCCCGCCGCCGGGGCCAGGTGCGCGAGGAGTACGTGCTGGAGACCGTCTACTGGGACGCTGGTACCGCCCGGCTGCTGCCCCGGCTACTCAAGGGCCGCACCCGCGGGCCCGTGTTCGTCACCCGCCGCCACCCACCGCCGCCCGGGGCCGGGCAAGGTCGTCAACCCCCGCGACGTGTGTCCGGACACCGGGCTGGCCTGCCTGTCGTACGGGCAGGCCCGCGCGCTGCTTGACGAGCACACTGCCGTGCACAGGCCCGGGACGGGCTGGGACCTGCACGAGTACCGGCATTCCGCGTTGACCCCTCGGCGAGCAGGGCGCGTCGCTGCTGATGCTGATGGCCAAGTCCCGGCACAAGAAGCCGGAAAACCTCCGTCGCTACTTCAAGCCCTCGCCGGAGTCCATCGTCGAGATCGCCAGCCTGCTCGCACCCGGCGGCAGCAGGAGCTGAGCGCCGGTGGCCGACGGCTTCACTTCACCATCTGGTCTCCGGAGATGGCGCCTGCCCCGCGCAGGGTGAGGAATGCCTGGTCCACCAGCGAAGGCAGGTCTTCGGCGCCGTCGCTTTCCACCCAGCAGGTGAGCGCCGTGGTGAGGGCGGCCAGCGAGGCCGCGGCGAGAACGCGGGTGCTCAGCGTGGCTTCTTTCTGGAGACGGGCCGCGAGGGCCTCGGCGAACAACTCCTCGGTGGCGTACTGGTTCTCCCAGACGCGGGCGCGTAGCGCCGGTGTCTTGAGGACGAGGCGGGTACGGACCAGGAGTGCTTCCTTGTCGGTGGCATAGACGGTAGCCAGGCCGTGGGCCAGAGCCTGGTGCAGGGCGGTGAGCGGGTCTTCCTCCTTGGGGCGTTGTTCAATAAGACGGACGATCATCGGGTCGTAGTCGTCGCTTTCGACGACGGCTTCCTTGGTGGGGAAGTGACGGAAGAAGGTCATGTGGGAGACCCCGGCGGCGGTCGCGATCTCTTCGACGGTGGTGTTCTCGTATCCCTGGCTGAGGAAGAGCCGCAGTGCCTGTTCCTGGATGGTGCGGCGGGTCTGGGCTTTCTTGCGTTCACGCAGGCCCGTTGGCGCGGTCGGGGGCGAGTTCATGGCCGTATTTCCTTCTTTTGCTGGTTCATGGTGGCGGGCAAGGGCGCTTGGCGTGGTCACCGGGTGTGGTCGTGGCCGAGCGTGCGTGTCAGCCACTGGCTCAGCGCGGCCGGGGATGTGCCGCGCCAGGCCAGGTGAGCGTCGGGCCGCACCAGCATGATCTGCTGACTACGAGGGTCAGCGGGAGTCAGCACGGTCACTGTGCCAGTTTCGCCGAGGTGTCGGCGGGCGATGGCTGCGCAGGGGTGCTCGCTTGTGGTGGGTAGGAGGAGTGCCCAGTGTGATCGCAGTTCCGCGTGCAGACGCGTCGGGCTGCCGTCGTCCCGGACGCATTCGAGGTCGGGCACCCGGTCGCCGGCGTGCGGGCCGCGGGTGGACCAGTTGGGGAGGGAGCGGGGTGCCAGCGGGCCGTTGCGGTAGGTGACCTTCAGCTGGGAGGACTTCTCCCAGATCAGCCGCTGCACCAACGGCCGGTTCATCAGCGGGACAAAAATACGGTCGCGCACCGCCCGAGCGAGTGGCGTCTCGCCGACGATCATGCGGGTCATGGCGCTGGTGGACTTCAGTACCTCCTGCGCGATGGGCCGGCGCTCGGCCTGATACGTATCCAGCAACGCAGTCCCGGCCCGGCCGGTGGCGACAAGAGCGAGCTTCCAGGCCAGGTTCTCGGCGTCGCCCAGGCCGGTGTTCATGCCCTGCCCGCCGAACGGGCTGTGGATGTGCGCCGCGTCCCCGCACAGCAGGATCCGGCCGCGTCGGTAGCTGGACGCCAGCCGACGGTGGATACGGAACGTGGAGGTCCACAGTGCCTCGCGTGCCACCGCGGCCGGAAGACGTGCATGATCCTGAAGCACTCCGGCGAGCGCGGCCAGCAACCCGTCGGGCTCAAGATCCTCTGCGGTACCCGCAGGTGCAGGGGCCATCAGGCGCCACACGTCGGTGCCGGGCAGCGGAAAGGCTCCAACCATCTGGTCCCCGCGCAACCACACCGAGACCGCGTCGCGGGGCAGAGGCAGATCTGCTCGCACATCCGCAAGCAGAAAGCGCTCGATGACAGCAACCCCGGGGAATCCGATGCCTGCCGCTTTACGCACCCGGCTGTGCGCGCCGTCGCATCCCACCAGCCAGTCGGCGCGCACCTGCCCGTCGGCAAACCGAACCGTCACGCCCTGGCTGTTTTGGTCGGCAGCAAGTACTTCGCGCCCCCATTCCACTTCGACACCCAAATCGCTGAGCCGGCGCCGGAGCCGGGCTTCCACCTCGGCCTGGGAAATGATCAGGCCGGGTCTGGTCACCAGCTTGGTGCGCTGACCGACCTTCAGCCGCGCCATGGGCTCGCCATTGACATGGGTGATCACCTGCCCGATATGCACCGACCGTTGCGGCAAGTCCACCAAGGCACCGAGGCGGTCGAGGACTTCCGAGCCCCGCGGCTGCAACCCGAGCGCTCTGGAAGTCGCCGAGGGCCCCTCCGCCTTGTCCACCACTCGGACCGGCACCCCGCCCGCCCGTAACCCGCAGGCCAGGGCGAGCCCGGTCGGGCCCGCCCCGGCCACCACGACAGTCGTATCCGACATCTCGAACTCCAAATGTTAGCCACTAACTATAGTTAGAAACTAACTTCAGTTGGGGTCGAGGTCAAGACCGTCGTCGTGATGACAACAGGCCGCTGCGGTCACTCCTCCTTGGTGGCTTCCCGGTCGCGTAGCGGACGCAGGCCACCGGGCAGGTCGGGGAGCTGGAAGGAGTACCGGCCCAGCATGTTGATGTGGTGCCGCACGAACGGCGAGAGGCGGGCCACGTCCTCGTCCGATACGTCGAACCCGTCGGCGCGGAGCTGGGCGACGGCGGCGTCCATGTACCGGGTGTTGAACAGGACGAGAGCGTTGAGGACCAGGCCCAGCGCCCCGATCTGGTCCTCCATGCCGTCCTGGTAACGCTGGTAGAGCTGCCCGGCCTTGCCGTGGAAGATCTTCCGCGCGAGCGCGTCGCGGCCCTCCTGGAGCTTGGCCTGCACCTTGATATGGCGGCGGTATCCGGGCTCGTCGGCCAGGCGCAGGATGTGCAGGGTCTTGGCGATCCGCCCGTAGTGCGCGATGGCGTCCCCCGGCGTAGTGGGGCGCCCGTCGCGTGACAGCATCCGGATCACGTCGTAGGCCCGGACGGCTCCGGTGTGGATGGAGCCGATGATCCGCAGGATGTCCTCCCAGTGCCGCTCGATGCGGGCCAGGTCGATCCGGCCGCGGGCGGCGTCGGTGAAGGCGCCGTGGTCGACGGTGCGGTCGATGCGCCACATCTTCTGGTCCGGCAGGTCCGCCAGCTGTGGCGCATAGGCGAACCCGGCGAGGGTGAGCAGGCCGAACACGATGTCGCTGTAGCTCGCGGTATCCGTGACGATCACCTCGGGGCGTTTGCCGCCGTCGCGGTCGTAGAGGACGTCCAGCACGTACAGCGAGTCGCGCGGGGTGCCGGCCACCACCTTCCCTTCCAGGCCCGCCGCCTGGTCGTTGATCATGTTCAGCCAGGTTGCGCCTCCCCGGCGCCCGAAGTACTTCGGGTTTGGCCTGGCGTACACACTCGGCACCGGCACCACGAACCGCATCCGCTCCTAGGACACGGACGGATTGTCGCACCCCGCCACGACACCCCGAGGGGCAATTGCCCCTCACCAACAGCCGTCCTTACCGACATGACGCCACCCGACACCTACCTCCGGACGGTTTCGACGCACCGCAGGCACGATGCCCCTGCAGCAGCGGCATGTCCGTCTCGACGACCCGTCGGCAGGACCGAGGAACCCGACCACCTCGACGCCGGGTGCGCGTGCCACCCCCGCCCGTCCCGAGTTTGGTCGGCGCTGTCGTCGGAACCACTCGTGACTCCTTCACGGCGCTCCGGCGGACGTGCTCCGGTTACGTTCTGATCAAGGCCGTCCGCGGCCCTTGTGCGCCAGATCACCGCGGCATACGTTTCGTGCCACACCAGCGAACAAAGTGTTTGCTGACATCACATCAGGTGTTTACTCATGGCGGAGTCACCACTTCCCCACCCCTCCGAGGACGGCTCCGGCGCGCTTGCCGACGAGGCGCTGGGGGCCCGCATCCGGGAGTACCGCATGAAGCGGCGCATGTCGCTGCGCGCCCTGGGGGCAGCTGCCCAGGCGAGCCCGGGCTTCCTCAGTCAGTTGGAGCGCGGGCAGGCCAACGCCTCCATCGGAATGCTGCGGCGCATCGCGGCGGCGCTCGGCCTCACCGTGGCCGACCTTTTCGACCAGAGCGGTCCCACAGGACCGCGAGTCGTACGGCGCGCCGACCGGCCGAAGCTGCAGACCGCCCCGGGGAGCCGGAAGTTCCTGATCTCCCAGCGGCCGCTCGGCCATCTGGAGGTGTACGCGGGCGAGTTCGAACCGGGAGCCTCCACCGGCGACGACGCCTACACCCACGGGGACTCGCAGGAGATCCTCCTGGTGGTCAGCGGCAGCGTCCGGATCGAACTGGACGGTCACCCCCACCTGCTGGATCCCGGCGACAGCATCGAGTACCTGTCCTCCACCCCGCACCGGGTCGTCAACGACGGTGAGACGCCCGCCGAGATTCTCTGGATCATCAGCCCGCCGACACCGGACTGACCCCCGCTCTCTCCTTTCTCTCCCCTCTTCTCTCCACCTCCCCGTCTTCATCCCTCGCTCTGGAGCACGACCATGCCCGAAAAGACCGGACGAACCATCGGAAAAGTAGCAGCCTGCGGCGCATTGCTGCTGGCCCTCACCGCCTGCTCCGGCGGTGCCCCCGCCGCCCGTGACATCGATCTCGGCCCCGGCCCGGCCGCCGCGGGCACCGTGAAGAAGGGCGCCCTCGACGGCGTCACCCTCACGTTCGCCTCCTACGGCGGCATCTACCAGGACGGCCAGGAGACCTCCGCGGTCAAGCCGTTCGCCACCGAATCCGGTGCGAAGATGCTCTCGGACGGCCCTACCGACTACACCAAGCTCAAGGCACAGGTCGACTCGGGCAACGTCACATGGGACGTGGTGGACACCGACGCCATCTGGGCCGAACGGCAGTGCGGGAAGCTCCTCATGCCGCTCGACACCACCATCGTCGACACCTCGAAGCTGCCCAAGGACATGGTGGGCAAGTGCTCGGTGCCGGCCATGACCTACGGCATGGTGCTGATGTACGACAAGTCCAAGTTCGGCGCCAACCCGCCCAAGGACTGGGCGGACTTCTTCGACACCGCCAAGTTCCCCGGCAAGCGCGCCATACCCGGCGTGGCGTCCGACGCGGCCCCCGGCCCGCTGGAGGCGGCACTCATCGCGGACGGGGTCGCCCCCGACAAGCTCTTCCCCCTCGACGTCGACCGCGGTCTGAAGAAGCTCACCGGCGTCCGCTCCTCCCTGGTCTTCTGGGACACCGGAGCGCGATCCCAGCAACTGCTGGAGTCGGGCGAGGTGTCGATGGCGATGGTGTGGACCGGCCGTGCGTACTCGGCCGTGAAGAACGGTGCGAAGTTCGCCCCGCAGTGGAACCAGTTCATGCCGGTCTCCGACTCCCTCGCCGTGCCCAAGAACGCCAAGAACCCCAAGGCGTCCATGGCCCTGATCAACTACTACCTGGGCGCCGGCCAGCAGGCCAGGCTGACCGAGCTGACCTCCTACTCGCCGATCAACTCCGAGGCCGAGCCGAAGATCGACGCCGCTGCCTCCGAGTACCTGACCTCCACGCCGGAGCGGCAGGCAAAGGCCCTCAAGCTGGACAACGCCTGGTGGGCGCAGAACCAGGAACAGATCATCCAGAAGTGGTCCGACTGGCTGGCGCGCTGACCCATGACCGCCCTGATCGAGATCGCCGCCCCGGCCGCCGGCCGACGCCCCAAGGGCGCCGGTGACCGGTGGGGATGGCTGCTGCTGCCGGCGCTGCTGTTGCTGGCTGTGCTGTTCCTCGTACCGCTGGGCCTGATGGCCTGGCGCAGCGTCACCGACCCGGCCCCCGGTGCGGGCAACTACTCCTGGTTCTTCACCAGCGACGTCGCCCTCGCGACCCTGGTCCGTACGCTGGCCGTCGGCGCCGTCGTCACCCTGGTGACCCTGGTGCTCTCCTATCCGTACGCCTACCTGATGACCGTGGTCAGTGCCCGTGCGCGGGTCTGGCTCACCCTGCTCGTACTGCTGCCGTTCTGGACGAGCCTGATGGTGCGCACTTTCGCGTGGGTGGTGCTGCTGCAGGACAGCGGTGTCGTCAACCAGTTGCTCGGCACCGTGGGGATGGGTCCGCTGCAGCTGATCCGTACCCCCACCGGGGTGGTGATCGGCATGACGCAGGTGCTGATGCCGTTCATGGTGCTGCCCCTGTACGCGGTGATGAGCGGTATCGACCGGCGGCTGCTGGACGCCGCGCAGGGCATGGGGGCGCGCCCCGCCACCGCATTCCTGCGGGTGTTCGTTCCCCTGTCGCTGCCCGGCGTAGGTGCCGGCGCGCTGACCGTGTTCATCACCTCGCTCGGCTTCTACGTGACGCCCGCCCTGCTGGGCTCGCCCGACCAGGCGCTGATCTCGCAGCAGATCTTCACTCAGGTCAACGGGCTGCTCGCGTGGGGCCGGGGCGGAGCGATGGGCGTGGTGCTGCTGGCGGTCACGCTGGTCCTGTTGGGGCTGGTCGGCGTCGTCCTGCGGCTCACCCGTACCCGTGGAGGTGTCCGATGAGGACCGGCCCCGGGCGGATCGCGCTCTGGGCGTTCAGCGTGCTGGTGGGCTTCTGGCTCATCGCACCGACGCTCGTGGTGATCCCGCTCAGCTTCACCGACAAGGCGTCCCTGGTGTTCCCGCCGACCGGCTGGTCCGGCCGCTGGTACACCAACTTCTTCACCGACCCCCGGTGGACCGACGCGCTGCTTTCCTCGCTGCAGGTGGGCGCCCTCGTCGCGGTGGTTGCCACCGTGCTGGGCACCGCCGCCGCGATCGCGCTCACCCGGTCCGGCTCGCGCTGGGCGAAGTCGTCCTACGGGCTGCTGCTCGCCCCGATGATCGTGCCCACCGTGGTCGTGGCCATCGGCGTGTACGCGCTGTTCCTCCAGTACGGCCTGCTGGGCACGCTGTTCGGCTTCGTCACGGCCCACACCGTGCTCGCGCTGCCGTTCGTGATCATTCCGGTGACGGCGAGTCTGCGCGGCTTCGACCGGCGGCTCGAGGACGCCGCACTGATCTGCGGCGCGAGCCGATGGGGCGCGATCCGTCAGGTGACGTTGCCTCAGATCGCGCCCGGAGTGGTCTCCGGCGCCCTTTTCGCCTTCGTCACCAGCTTCGACGAGGTGGTGGTCTCACTGTTCATCCAGAGCCCCTACCTGCAGACCCTGCCGGTGATGATGTTCGCCAGCGTGACCCGGGACACCGATCCCACCATCGCCGCGGCCGCCACCCTGATCATCGCCTTCACCACGGTGCTCGTACTGGCCGCCACCTTCGCCACCTCCAGGAGGAACCGTGTCCGCTGAGACCAACCTCATCAAGGCGCGCGGAGCCCGTATCGAACTGGCGCAGGTGCGCAAGGAGTACGCGGACTCCGTCGCCGTCGACGACGTCTCCCTGGTCATCGAACCGGGCGAGTTCATGACCCTGCTGGGCCCCAGCGGCTCGGGCAAGACCACCACCCTCAACATCATCGCCGGGTTCACCGCCGCCACCTCGGGCACGCTGACCATCGGCGGTGTCCAGATGCAGGACCTGCCGCCGCACCGGCGTGACATCGGCATGGTCTTCCAGCACTACGCGCTCTTCCCGCACATGACGGTGGCTCAGAACGTCGCGTTCCCACTGAAGCAGCGCAAGGTCCCCAAGGCCCGCCGCACCCAGCTGGTCGAGGCGGCCCTGGATACCGTACGGCTCGGTGGCTACGGCCACCGCAGGCCCAGCGAACTGTCCGGCGGACAGCAGCAACGGGTCGCCTTGGCCCGGGCCGTCGTGTACGAGCCCAGCGTGCTGCTGATGGACGAGCCGCTCGGCGCGCTGGACAAGAAGCTGCGCGAATCGCTCCAGCTGGAGATCAAGCGGGTGCACCGAGAGATCGGCTCCACCTTCGTCTTCGTCACCCACGACCAGGAAGAAGCGCTGGTCCTCTCGGACCGTATCGCCGTCTTCGACGACGGGGGCATCCAGCAGGTCGGCACCGCGAGCGAACTGTACGAGAAGCCCCGCAGCCTGTTCGTCGCAGAGTTCCTCGGCGAGTCCTCCACCGTGCGGGGGAGGACCGAGCCGGACGGCGACGACTCGTGCCTGCGGGTCGGCGACCGCACCGTACGCGCACCCGGCCGGACCGCCGATGGCACCGCCGCCGCCGCTGTCGTCGTCCGGCCCGAGCACCTGCGGGTGCAGCCCGCCGGAGCACCGGTAGCCCCCGGGGCCAACGCCCTGCCGGCCCGGGTGACCCAGGAGATCTACCTGGGCTCCGGCCGCAAGCTCGAACTCGCGCTGCCCGACGGCACCGTACTGCTCGCCCGCGAACAGGCAGACCGGCTGTCCGATGTCCGCCAGGGCGACGAGGTCACCGTGGTCTGGGACGTCGAGCGGGGCGTCCTGCTCGGTGACACGCCCGGCACCACCCCTACACCCACCCCCGCCGGCCGGACCCCCGCCGGCGTCGCACAGGAGAGCGGCCGATGAGCACCGCAACACCCGCCACCAGCCCCACCTTCGTCAACGGCGACGTCTCCTTCTGGTTCCGGGAGGGCGGCATTCCCACCCGCCGCCCGGCACTCCCCGGCGACCTGGACGTGGACGTCGCGCTCGTCGGCGGCGGCTACACCGCACTGTGGACCGCGTACTACCTCAAGC
>NZ_JBHVFF010000131.1:0-22119 GCF_042801895.1 Streptomyces sp. NPDC057543
CCGCCTTTGTTACTCGGTGTAACGGTGGAACCCTGCACGCCAGGGCGGGTGCCGGGACAAAGTAGTCTTGAGCCCATGCCCGAACGCCGTACCGTCGCCCTTGTCACTCTTGGCTGCGCCCGTAACGAGGTGGACTCGGAGGAGCTCGCAGGCCGCTTGGCAGCGGACGGCTGGGAGCTCGTCGAGGACGCCTCCGACGCGGATGTCGCCGTCGTCAACACCTGTGGATTCGTCGAGGCCGCCAAGAAGGACTCCGTCGACGCCCTGCTCGAAGCCAATGATCTGAAGGACCACGGCAGAACACAGGCCGTGGTCGCCGTCGGCTGCATGGCCGAGCGCTACGGCAAGGACCTCGCCGAGGCCCTGCCCGAGGCGGACGGCGTCCTCGGATTCGACGACTACGCCGACATCTCCGACCGCCTCCAGACCATCCTCAACGGCGGCATCCACGCCTCGCACACCCCGCGCGACCGCCGAAAGCTGCTGCCGATCAGCCCGGCCGAGCGGCAGGACGCCGCCGTGGCGCTGCCGGGACACGCACAGGAGGCCGCGCCCGCCGCCGCACCCGAGGACCTTCCCGAGGGAGTCGCTCCGGTCTCCGGGCCGCGGGCCCCCCTGCGACGGCGGCTGGGCACCAGTCCCGTCGCCTCGGTGAAGCTCGCCTCCGGCTGCGACCGCCGCTGCTCCTTCTGCGCCATCCCGTCCTTCCGCGGCTCCTTCATCTCGCGGCGGCCCTCGGACGTGCTGGGGGAGACCCGCTGGCTGGCCGAGCAGGGCGTGAAGGAAGTCATGCTGGTCTCCGAGAACAACACCTCGTACGGCAAGGACCTCGGCGACATCAGGCTGCTGGAGACGCTGCTGCCCGAGCTCGCCGACGTCGAGGGGATCGAGCGAATCCGAGTCAGCTATCTGCAGCCCGCGGAGATGCGGCCGGGCCTCATCGATGTACTGACCTCGACCCCGAAGGTCGCGCCGTACTTCGACCTGTCCTTCCAGCACTCGGCCCCCGGTGTGCTGCGGGCGATGCGCCGCTTCGGGGACACCGACCGCTTCCTGGAGCTGCTGGACACCATCCGGGGCAAGGCGCCGCAGGCCGGAGCCCGCTCCAACTTCATCGTGGGCTTCCCCGGCGAGACCGAGGCCGACCTGGCGGAGCTGGAACGCTTCCTCACCGGTGCCCGGCTCGACGCGATCGGCGTCTTCGGCTACTCCGACGAGGAGGGCACCGAGGCGGTCGGCTACGAGAACAAGCTGGACGCCGACGTCATCGCGGAACGGCTGGCGCACATCTCCCAGCTGGCCGAGGAGCTGACCTCGCAGCGTGCGGAGGAGCGCCTCGGGGAGACCCTTCAGGTGCTGGTCGAGTCCGTCGACTCCACCGACGACGAGCCGCGGGCGGTGGGGCGCGCGGCGCACCAGGCCCCCGAAACGGACGGCCAGGTGCTGTTCACCGCACGCGAGGGCCTCGTGCCCGGCCGTATGGTCGAGGCAAAGGTGGTGGGCACCGAAGGGGTGGACCTGGTGGCCGAGTGTTCCGAACTCGTGGAGGCGGCCAGATGACGGGAGTCCCGGCATCCGCGGCAGGTGGCTCCGGCGCGAAGCCGGTCCGCGGCGGCAAGCTGGGCACTGCGGCCGTCAACCAGGCCAGTCTGTGGAACATCGCCAATCTGCTCACCATGCTGCGACTGGTGCTGGTGCCCGGCTTCGTGCTGTTGCTGCTGCACAACGGCGGCTACGACCCGGCCTGGCGGTCATTCGCCTGGGCGGCGTTCGCCATTGCCATGATCACCGACCTGTTCGACGGTCATCTCGCACGCACGTACAACCTGGTCACCGACTTCGGGAAGATCGCCGACCCCATCGCGGACAAGGCGATCATGGGTGCGGCGCTGGTCTGCCTGTCGTATCTCGGTGATCTTCCCTGGTGGGTCACGGGCGTGATCCTCTTCCGCGAGATCGGCATCACGCTGATGCGGTTCTGGGTGATACGGCATGCGGTGATTCCGGCCAGTCGCGGCGGGAAGATGAAGACTCTGGCGCAGGGAACGGCCGTCGGGATGTACGTCCTGGCGCTGACCGGTCCACTCGCCACCCTGCGCTTCTGGGTGATGGCGGTGGCTGTCGTGCTGACGGTCGTCACCGGGCTCGACTATGTGCGCCAGGCAGTCGTACTGCGGCGCAGGGGGCTCGCGGCCGAGAGGGCCGCTGCTGCGGAGGTCGAGCGGTGACCGCCGCGGCCCGGGTGCTGGAGCTGCTCGTGGAGCGCGGTGAGACTCTTGCCGTTGCCGAGTCGCTGACCGGCGGTCTGGTCGCGGCGGAGCTGACGTCCGTACCAGGCGCTTCGCACTCCTTCCGCGGGTCCGTGACGGCGTACGCAACGTCCTTGAAGCGCGAATTGCTGGGTGTGGACGGCGCCCTGCTGGCGGCGCGCGGTGCGGTCGATCCGGACGTGGCGCGACAGATGGCGACAGGTGTGCGCCGCGTTCTCGGGGCAGACTGGGGAATGGCGACCACAGGGGTCGCCGGCCCCGAGCCGCAGGACGGCAAGCCCGTGGGCACGGTCTATGTTGCGGTGGCCGGGCCGGACGGTGCGGAGAATGTGACCGCGTTGCGGTTGAACGGCGGGCGCGCGGACATCCGTAGTGAGAGTGTACGGAGCGTACTCGCACTGCTCTCTGTCGAACTCGGCAAGAATGCAAGGGCACAGGATACGGAACAGAACGGGGGGAATTGATGTTTGCAGCCCTGAGAGAACACGACATCGCTCCCCGCACGGCCGCGGCGCAAGGCGGTACGGTGGGGCGTGAAGGATGCGGCTACGCGGTCCGAGGAGGGAGCCACCGATGATTCTGCTCCGTCGCCTGCTTGGTGACGTGCTGCGTCGGCAGCGCCAGCGCCAAGGCCGTACTCTGCGCGAAGTCTCCTCGTCCGCCCGAGTCTCGCTCGGCTATCTCTCCGAGGTGGAGCGGGGGCAGAAGGAGGCATCCTCCGAACTGCTCTCCGCTATTTGCGACGCGCTTGACGTACGGATGTCCGAGCTCATGCGTGAAGTGAGCGATGAGCTGTCGCTGGCCGAACTGGCCGAGTCGGCAGCAGCCAGCGATCCGGTTCCAGTGCCGGTACGCCCCATGCTCAACTCCGTCTCCGTGACGTCGGTGGCAGGTGTGCCGACGGGACGGGTGACCATCAAGGCGCCCGCGGAAGCGGTGGATGTGGTCGCCGCCTGACCCTTGTGGTCCGGTGTGAAGCGGAAGCCCCGGTCAGCCCCTCAGCGGGTGGCCGGGGTTTTTGCGTGCCCCGGGGCACGCTCGGGAGGGGGCGCTGCCTGTTCTGGATGCGGCCCGGGAGTGTCTGGGCGAGACTGCGAACAAGAGGCCTGGATCAGGAGGTCAGGAGAACCACGGGTGGACCGACACCGTTCCGGGCGGTCCCGGTACGAGGCGGCCTCGCACGGTCCCAGATGGCCTCGCACTCCCAGTGGCCTCGTACGGTCCGAGGTGGTCCGACAACAGTCTGTCGTGACTCACCTGAAGTCTCTCGAACGGCCTGATGCGGGCCGCACTGGCCTGTACCGGGGCGCCTGAGCGCCCCCGGCGCAGGTGGAGCCGTGATCCGGAGCAAGCCCGGATCTGCCGGGTGGAGAGCGCACAACGGTCTGCGGCTGCGCATTGCGCGCCGGTGGTGCACCGGTGCGCCCTCCCGCCAGGCGAGCACGCCGGACTAGGTTCGGCCGGAGGAGGCAGCCATGGTACGGCGATGGGTGCCGGCGCTTGTTCTCGGCGGGGTGTGGTGGTGGGCCGTGCTGCGGCTCGTGCTGGAACCGGACCATGCGGGGCTTGTCGAGGGTGCGGTGGCGGCGGGTGGATGGGGGCTGAGTCTCCTGCCCGTGCATGTTGCCGCGGCTGCTGGGCAGACGGGGGCGAGCGGGGCGGGTCGGGATGCGGGTACGGGACGGTGGTCGACTCTGGCGCTGCGGTGTGCGGGACGGTGGTCCGCTCCGGGATCGCGGTGTGCGGGTTGGTGGTCCGGTGTCGGGATACCGTGGCTGGGGCGGCGGTTCGCACTCGGGATGCTGTGCGCGAGCCGGTGGTCAGCCGTCCTGGTGCCGTATGTGGGCCGGGTCCGGCGTACTACCAGGGCATGGATACGCCGCCGTTCGGGCGGAGGATCTGGCCGGTCATGAAGGCCGAGGCGTCGGAAGCGAGATGGAGCACGGTGTGGGCGACGTCCTCGGACTCGCCGACCCGGCCGAGCGGGGACATCCGCGCCATCGTGGCCTCTGCCCGGTGTTGCCGGTCCGCGTCGTGGCGGGCGGTCATGGGCGTACGGATCCAGCCCGGGGCGATGGCGTTGACGCGGATGGAACGAGGTCCCAACTCAGCCGCGAGGGTCTTCGTCAGCTGGACGACCGCTGCTTTGGCCGTGCTGTAGCAGAGCAGCCCTGGGCTCGCGGCGTCGACCGCTCCCGAGGCCATGGTGATCAGCGAGCCGGGCGCGCCGCGCACGATCATGGTGCGGGCCACTTCCTGGCAGGCGTACAAGACGCCCTTGAAATTGACGGAGAGCACGCGATCGAGATCGTCGTCCGTGGTCTCCAGGACGCTGCTCGTATGCATGATTCCGGCGATGGCGGCCAGGATGTCGAGGTCGCCCGCGGCGGCCACCGCGGCCCTGACCTGACCGCGGTCGGTGACATCGAGGGTGTGGACGTGGGATGTGCCACCCGCGTCGGCTATCAGGTCCCGGGTCTCCAACAGACCCTTCTCGTCGCGGTCCGCGCAGTGAACGGTCGCACCCGCCGCCGCGAGCAGGACGGCGCTCGCGCGGCCGATGCCGCCCGCGGTGCCGGTGATGAACGCGGAGCGGCCCGTGAGGTCGTACGCGGTGAGGGACATGACCGGACGGTACGATCGGATCTGACGATCCGTCAACTAGCTTGTGGGGCCCGATTGGCAGCGCGGACACCAGTAGGCCGGGCGGGCGCCCTGGTCCGCTGTGCGGATGGGCGTACCGCAGCGCAGGCAGGGGCGGTTGGTCCGGCCGTAGACCCAGAGCCGTTCGCTCGGGCCGTATCTGCGGGGCGCGGCGCCGGTGGTCGTGCGCATCGGGCGGTCGCGGTTGGCTTCGAGGAGCAGCTTGGCCGTGGTGACGAGGCGCGCGGCGGTGGGGGAGGCCAGGTCGCCGACGGGGAGCCAGGGGGTGGCACGGGCGAGGAAGCAGAGCTCGGCCTTGTAGACGTTGCCGATTCCGGCCAGATTGCGCTGGTCCAGGAGGGCTTCGCCGAGAGGGCGGGCGGGGTCGCTGAGCAGATTGTGCAGAGCGGTGTCGGCGTTCCAGTCGGGGCCCAGCAGGTCGGGGCCGAGATGGCCGACCGCCTGCTCCTCGTCCCGGGTGCGGAGGAGTTCGAGGACGGGGAGCCGATAGCCGACGGCCGTGTGCTCCGCGTTGGCGAGGACGGCGCGGATCTGGTGTGCGGGGCCGCCGCGCCAGCGCTCCCCCGGGGCGTAGACGCGCCAGGCGCCGTCCATCTGCAGGTGGCTGTGGAGGGTCAGGCCGCCCTCGATACGAGTGAGGAGGTGCTTGCCGCGCGAGATGACGTCCAGAACCGTCCGGCCGGTGAGGTCGGCGGTGGCGAACCGGGGGACGCGCAGATCGGAGCGGGTGAGGATCCGGCCCGCGAGTGCGCTGTGCAGACGATTGGCGGTCTGCAGGACGGTGTCTCCTTCGGGCATGCCTCCATGATGCGGGGTCGGGTGGGGAGTGTGGGTGTGGTGGGTGCGGCGTGGTGTGGTGGGTGTGGCGTACGGGGGCAGGGCGCGCTGGTGGTTCAGGCGCGTAGGCGGAGTCCCCTCGGGGTGGCCAGGAAGCCGGCCGCTTCCAGCGTGCGGCCGAGCGGGGAGGTCAGGGACGAGGCGCCGTTGGTGCGCTCCACCGTGACCGTACCGAGTGCTCCCGCGCGGGCGGCTGTCGCCAGGGCTCCGGCCGCCGCGAGGAGCGCCGGGTCTTCCGGATCTGTGGGCCAGGCCAGTAGCGTCTTGCCGCCGCGCTCCATGTACATCGCCAGCTCGCCGTCGACCAGCACCACCAGGGCGCCCGCCTTGCGGCCGGGCTTGTGCCCGGCGCCGTCCGGCGGTTCGGGCCAGGGGAGCGCCGCGCCATAGGCGTTGGCCGGGTCCGCAGCCGCGAGGACCAGAGCATGGGGTGCGGCGCCCGGTTCCGTACGGTCGCGGGCGGTGGACGTGGCACGCAGCCGGTCGACCGCGCCGTCCATCGCGAACTGCGCCGCTCCCAGGCCCTCGACCACGTAGCCGCGCCGGGCCTGTCCGTTGTCCTCGAAGGCGGAGAGGACGCGGTAGGTGGCGGAGAAGCCGCCCTCGACGCCCTCGGCCTGAACCGCGCCGCGGGTCACCACCCCGTGGCGGTCGAGGAGCGTGCGCGCCAGGGCGTGTGCGCGGTGCGTGGGGTCGGGTTCGGTGGCGGGCAGCAGGGACCAGCGGCCCGAGACGGTCGACGGGCCGGTGCGGGACGCGGGCCGGGCGGCGGCGGTGAGCGAGCCGTAACGCCCGCGCGGAATGCTCCGCTTGGCGCGGTGGGCGGTCGACCCTGCCGTGCGCCCGGATCCGAGGAGCGAACGCAGCGGGGCGAGCGTGTCATTGGTGAGCCGGCCCGACCAGGCCAGGTCCCAGACGGCATCGGCCAGTTGCGGATCGGTGCAGTCAGGGTGTGTGGTGGCACGGACCTGGTCGGCGATCTGCCGGAAGAACAGTCCGTACCCGCCGCTCAGCGTCGTCAGGACGGATTCGTGCAACGCGCTGAGTTCGAGCGGGTGCGGGGGCGGGAGGAGCAGGGGCGCGCTGTCGGCGAGGTAGAGGGACAGCCAGCCGTCCTTGCCGGGCAGAGCACCCGCGCCGGCCCAGACGACCTCGCCGGTGGTCGTCAGCTCGTCCAGCAATGCGGGTGTGTAGCCTGTGACCCGGCCGGGCAGGATCAGTTTCTCCAGGGCCGACGCCGGGACGGGCGCACCCTGCAACTGCTCGATGGCGCGGGCCAGTCCGTCGATTCCGCGCAGGCTGTGGTTGCCCATGTGCTGCCACTGGGGAAGAAAACCGGCGAGGGCAGCGGGCGGTACCGGCTCCAGCTCATGGCGTAGCGCCGCGAGGGAACGGCGGCGCAGTCGGCGCAGCACGGTGGCGTCGCACCACTCCTGGCCGATGCCGGCGGGGTGGAACTCGCCCTGGACGAGCCGGCCGGTCGCGGCGAGCCGTTGCAGTGCCCCGTCCGTGACAGCGGTGCCTAGGCCGAAACGGCTGGCGGCCTCGGTGGAGGTGAACGGGCCGTGCGTACGGGCGTATCGCGCGAGGAGGTCGCCGAGGGGGTCCTTCACCGGTTCGGTGAACGCCTCGGGGACGCCGACCGGGAGGGCGGTGCCCAGCGCGTCGCGCAGCCGTCCCGCGTCCTCGATCGCGGCCCAGTGGTCCGCTCCGCCGATCCGGACCCGGATGGCGCGGCGGGTGGCGGACAGCTCCGGAGCCCACGGCGGCCGGGCGCCACGCGCGGCCAACTCCCGGTCGGTGAGCGGTCCGAGAACCCGGAGGAGATCCGCGACCCCTTCGACGTCCTTGATCCGGCGGTCCTCGGTCAGCCACTGGAGTTCCTGTTCCAGCTCGGTCAGGACGTCGGCGTCGAGCAGCTCGCGCAGTTCTGCCTGGCCGAGGAGCTCGGCCAGCAGGTGGGAGTCGAGGGAGAGGGCGGCGGCCCGCCGCTCAGCGAGGGGCGAGTCCCCCTCGTACAGGAACTGGGCGACGTAGCCGAACAGGAGGGAGCGGGCGAAGGGCGAAGGTTCCGGCGTGGTCACCTCGACCAGCCGGACGCGGCGTGCTTCGAGGTCGCCCATGAGTTCCGTCAGCCCGGGGACGTCGAAGACATCCTGGAGGCACTCGCGGACCGCTTCCAGGACGATCGGGAACGAGCCGAACTCGGAGGCTAACTGGAGCAGTTGAGCGGCGCGCTGACGCTGCTGCCAGAGCGGGGTGCGTTTTCCGGGACTGCGCCGGGGCAGCAGCAGGGCGCGGGCCGCGCACTCGCGGAACCGGGAGGCGAACAGGGCCGAACCGCCCACCTGGTCGGTGACGATCTGACTGATCTCGCCCTGGTCGAACGTCACGTCCGCGGCGCCGACGGGTGGTTGTTCGCTGTCGTACGAGGGGCCCGGCAGCGGTGTCGGATCCTGGGCGGGGTCCTGCACCGGATCGAAGTCCAGGAGGTCCAGGCCCATCAGATCGGCATCGGGCAGCCGCAGCACTATGCCGTCGTCGGCATGCATCACCTGGGCGTCCATGCCGTACCGCTCGGCGAGGCGGGCGTTCAGTGCCAGCGCCCACGGGGCGTGCACCTGCGCGCCGAACGGGGAGTGGACGACGACGCGCCAGTCACCCAGTTCGTCACGGAAACGCTCGACGAGGATGGTCCGGTCGTCCGGCACGTGACCGCAGGCGCGGCGCTGTTCGTCGATGTACGACAGTGTGTTGTCGGCGGCCCAGGTGTCGAGCCCCGCGGCGAGGAGACGCTGTCGGGCGTCCTCCGGTGACAGCCCGCCGATCTCACGGAGAAACGCACCCAGCGCACGCCCCAGCTCCAGTGGACGGCCGAGTTGGTCGCCCTTCCAGAACGGCAGCCGGCCGGGAACCCCGGGCGCGGGCGACACCAGGACACGGTCGCGGGTGATGTCCTCGATCCGCCAGGAAGTGGTGCCCAGCGTGAAGACGTCGCCGACCCGGGACTCGTACACCATCTCCTCGTCCAGTTCGCCGACCCGACCGCCGCCCTTCTTGGGGTCGGCGCCCGCGAGGAAGACCCCGAAGAGTCCACGGTCGGGGATGGTGCCCCCGGAGGTGACGGCGAGCCGCTGGGCGCCGGGGCGGCCCGTGACCGTACCGGCCACGCGGTCCCAGACCACACGCGGGCGCAGCTCGGCGAAGGCGTCGGAGGGATAGCGGCCGGCGAGCATGTCGAGCACGGCGGTGAACGCCGATTCGGGCAGGGAGGCGAAGGGGGCGGCGCGGCGGGTCACGGCCAGCAGATCGTCCACCTGCCAGCTGTCCAGGGCGACCATGGCGACGAGCTGCTGGGCCAGCACATCGAGAGGGTTGGACGGGATCCGGAGCGCCTCGATGGAGCCCTCGCGCATCCGCTCGGTGACCACGGCCGCTTGGACCAGATCGCCCCGGTACTTCGGGAAGACCACTCCGGTGGAGACCGCACCCACCTGGTGCCCGGCCCGGCCGACCCGTTGCAGCCCGGAGGCTACCGACGGCGGCGACTCGACCTGGATCACCAGGTCGACCGCCCCCATGTCGATGCCCAGCTCCAGGCTGGAGGTGGCGACCACGGCGGGCAGCCGCCCCGCCTTGAGATCCTCCTCGACCTGGGCGCGCTGCTCCTTGGAGACCGAACCGTGGTGGGCGCGGGCGAGCAGCGCGGGGGCGCCCTTCGCCGCGCCCGACTGGGCCATGATCTCGGCCGGCGAGTGTGCCTCCGGCAGCGACGGGTCGGAGGTGTGCTCGTCGAGCATGGTGCCCGTGGCCCGCTCGTACGCGATCTCGTTGAGCCGGTTGCACAGCCGCTCCGCGAGGCGGCGGGAGTTCGCGAAGACGATGGTGGAGCGGTGCTCCTGGATGAGATCGACGATGCGTTCCTCGACATGGGGCCAGATCGACGGCTTGTCCGCCTGGCCTGCCTGGTCGGGGTCGGTGGCGGGGGAGCCGCCGAGCTCGCCCAGATCCTCGACCGGCACGACCACCGACAGGTCGAACTGCTTGGTGGACGGCGGCTGGACGATCTCCACCTTCCGCTGTGGCGAGAGGAAGCGCGCCACCTCGTCGACCGGCCGGACCGTCGCCGACAGGCCGATCCGTCGTGCGGGCCGGGGCAGCAGTTCGTCGAGACGCTCCAGCGATACGGCGAGGTGGGCGCCGCGCTTCGTACCCGCCACGGCATGCACTTCGTCGAGAATCACCGTCTCGATGCCGGACAGTGCCTCCCTCGCCGATGAGGTCAGCATCAGGAACAGCGATTCGGGCGTGGTGATCAGGATGTCCGGCGGCCGGGTCGCCATCGAGCGGCGCTCGGCGGGCGGGGTGTCGCCGGAGCGGATTCCCACGCGGACCTCGGGCTCGCGCAGTCCCAGACGCACCGACTCCTGGCGGATGCCGGTCAGTGGTGAGCGGAGGTTGCGCTCGACGTCGACCGCGAGGGCCTTGAGGGGCGAGACGTAGAGCACGCGGCAGCGCTTCTTCGCCTCGGCGGGCGGCGGGACGGACGCCAGCCCGTCCAGCGCGGCGAGGAACGCGGCCAGGGTCTTGCCGGAGCCGGTCGGCGCGACGACCAGCACATCCGAACCCTCGCCGATGGCGCGCCAGGCGCCTTCCTGCGCGGCCGTGGGCGCGCTGAAGGCACCCGCGAACCAGCTGCGGGTCGCAGGGGAGAACGAGTCGAGCGCAGAGCCGGCCATGTCCCCCATCGTGCACCCCGCCACTGACAACGGCCGTGACGACCGGTGGCGGCCCGCGAAGACCGGCGCCGGCCACGTTTCGGAGCTGCGAGAATTCGGCCATGGTGGCCATACCGGAGTCGGGATCGGGGGAGTGGGCGAGGCACTGGCAGTACGCGGAGCTGCCCGACCTCGATCTGCTGCGTGCCCGGTACGTGCGCCACACCTTTCCGCGCCACAGCCACGAGGGTTATGTCTTCGGCACCATCACCCGCGGGGTGGAGGACGTCGGGCTGCCGGGAGGCACCGTGCATGCGGGCCCCGGCGACGTCGTCATGATCAATCCGGAGGTGCCGCACACCGCCCGCGCGGGGGTTCCCGAGGGCTGGGTGTACGCCACGCTGTACCCGTCCGCTCGGGTGATCAACGACATCGCGGCGGATACGACGAGTTTGCGTGGCACGGTCGGCTTCACCGAGATCAGCGTCGTGGACCCGTACGCGGCCCGGCTGATCGGCGAGGTCCACCGGGCCGCCGAGGAGGGCAACGCACTTGCCGCCGACACCGTCCTGCGGGTCATGGTCGTGCGGCTGCTCAGCAGGCACGGCAGTGTGCTGACCCTCCGCGAGCCCCGCTCGGCGGGTGCACGGGATGCGGCGCGGGCCCGCGCGGTACTGGAGGGCCGCCTGGCGCGGCCGCCCACGCTGGAGGCCTTGGCCGCGGAGCTCGGCACCAGCCCGTTCGCGCTGCTGAGGGCCTTCAAGAAGCAGTACGGGATGCCGCCGCACGCTTGGCTCACCGATGCCCGGGTGCGGGCCGCGCGTCGGATGCTCGACGCGGGAACGGCGCCCGCGGAGGCGGCCGCCGAGGTCGGCTTCACCGATCAGCCGCATCTCAATCGCCACTTCACCCGGATCGTGGGGGTGCCGCCGGGCGCGTACCAGCGCGAACGTGCAAGAACGTACAAGACCGGTCGGGATCTGCCCACGTAGCGTTCCGGTCGTGGCAGAACAGACAACATTCCCAGAGGGCGTCGGCGCAGCGGCCGGCGCACCCGACGGCAGTGCGACCGTCCGCGCGGTGGGGCAGGAAGCGGCAGAAGCAATGTCGGAGGCTACCGGGGCGACGTCGGACGAGGCCGCGGCGAAGCCGGGGGCCGCCACGGTGAAGTCGGACGCGGCCGTCGTGCGCGACGCGCTCGGTGTCGGTATAGCCGTCGGGCTTTCCGGCTTCGCTTTCGGCGTGACCTCGGCCGGCTCCGGACTGAGCCTGTTGCAGACTTGCGTGCTCAGCCTCGCCGTCTTCACCGGCGCCTCGCAGTTCGCCCTCGTGGGCGCTCTCGCGGCGGGCGGCAATCCGTACACAGCGGCTGCCGGGGCCTTCTTCCTCGGCGTACGCAACTCGTTCTACGGCCTGCGGCTCTCGCAGCTCCTCGCGCTTCCGCGCGCACTCCGTCCCTTCGCCGCCCAGTGGGTCATCGACGAGACCACCGCCGTGACGCTGCCGCAGCCCACCCGGCGGGCCGCGCGAATCGGTTTCGCCGTCACCGGGCTCACCCTCTACGTGCTGTGGAACCTGACCACGCTGCTGGGGGCCCTCGGTGCCAAGGCGCTCGGCGACACCGACGCCTGGGGGCTGGACGCGGCGTCGCCCGCGGTCTTCCTCGCCCTGCTCGCGCCGATGCTGAAGAGCACCACGGAGCGCATCACCGCTGGAATCGCGGTCCTGCTCGCGCTCGGCCTGCTGCCCGTACTGCCCGCAGGCGTCCCCGTCCTGCTGTCCGCCCTCGCCGCACCCGCTGTTCTGTTTCTGAGCGGACGCCAGAAGGGAACGCACCGGGACGCGGAAACGAGTCGGGACGCGGCCGCGACGGAGGAGAACCGATGAACATCTGGATCGCGATCGGGCTGACCGCCATCGGGTGCTACCTCGCCAAACTGCTCGGCCTGCTGGTGCCGACCGGTGTGCTGGAACGCCCGCTCGCGCAGCGTCTCGCCGCACTCCTGCCCGTGGCGCTCCTGGCCGCTCTCACCGCCCAGCAGACGTTCGGTGACGGGCAGCACCTGGCGCTGGACGCCAGGGGCGCGGGGCTGGCAGCGGCGGCGCTCGCACTTGTTCTGCGCGCGCCCTTCCTCGTGGTCGTAGGGGCCGCCGTGGTCGTCACAGCAGGGGTACGTGCCCTCGGTTAGACACCGCTGAGGCCTGTCCGAGGCAGATCTGAGGCGCGTCTGAGGCACGTCGGTAAGGGGCACGGTCTATAGGGCCGCGCCCCTTACACATGCGCGACACCGCCTCCGGGACCGACAGCACGTCCGCAGCAGTCGGCGGACCGACACCGCGACGTCACCGACACGGGCACGGACTCCGACACGGACACGGGCACAGAAGGCACACGCTCTCAGCCCAGGCTGCGTCCATGGGCCCGCAGTGTCAGGAGCGCCTTGAGCGTCACGATGGGCCGCCCTTCCAGAGCCGTGCCTGGCGCCCACTGCCGCCAGTTCACCGGCCAACCGCCGTCCGCCTGCTGCTCGGCCGCGAGATGGTCGAGCGAGCGGGCCAGCTCCTCGTCGGTGAACCAGCTGCGGGCGAGTGAATCGGGCGTGCGGGCGTAGTCGTACGGGAAGTGCTGCTCGCCCGGTGCGTATCCGGCAGCCACCGGGTACTCCGCGCGCCGCTCCGGATCCAGTACGGCGAGCCGCTGCTCCCGCACCAGCCGCCCGAGCCGGTCGGCCGCCGCCTCCGCACGGGCCCGGTCGGGGGCGCCGTCCAGGAAGGCGAGCGCCGCCTCGATCTCGTACGGATGCGACCGGTCCAGGGCGTCGACCGCCGCCCAGCAGAAGTCGGTCGCCCGGAACAGCCAGGCATGCCACACCGCGTTGCGGTGCAGGAGCCCGACGACGGGCCCGGTGGCCAACAGCTCCGCGGGCGGGTCGTCGACGATCGGGATGAACGGTGCGGCCGGATAGCCGCGCTGTGACGGGAGGAGAGCGGGCAGCGCTCCCTCCTTCGTGGACACCTCGGTCAGGAAGCGGCAGATCCGCTCCACCCGCGGCCCGTCGCAGCGGCCGATGGAGTCGAGAACATTGAGCGCGTGGGCGGTGTGCAGTGGCTGACTGACGGGGCCACGCAGATCGGGTTCTAGAGCATGCCCGTATCCGCCGTCCTCGTTCAGATAGGCGGCGAGTGCGGTCTCCACGGCGTCCGCACTTCCTTTCAGGAAGTGATGCGCGAACCGCCGCTGTTCTAGGACACGGGCCGTGAGCCAGATGAACTGCTCGGCACGGTTGAGGGGACTTGCTCCGGTTCCAGCCATGGACCGACCGTAGGGCGGTAAGCGCTCTCGGCAGGACGTAGCGGCCCGGCTGCACTCTCAGGAGCGGGATACTGAGGTCATGCGGTTGACGATTTTCTGGGAACGGATGGCGGACCACTTCGGCGCGGGGTACGCGGATTCCTTTGCGCGCGATCACGTGATGGCCGAGCTCGGCGGGCAGACGGTGCACCAGGCGCTGGCCACCGGCTGGGATGCCAAGGACGTCTGGCGAGCAGTCTGCACGGCAGTCGACATCCCCGCCGACAAGCGTTGACCCCCGGCTCGTCAGCGGCCGGACCTGTGCTGTTGTCCGGGGCGGGCGGCTGCTTGTCACAGCCGTAGGCGAGACTGGAGCGGTGCCACCGACAGACGAGACAGCTCAAACCCGGACGCCACTCACCCAGCCCACCCCGGCCGCCCCGTCGCCCGCGCAGTCCGGCACCGGGCCTGCCCGCATGCCGGCGTGGCTGCCGCGCGCGATGGTGCTCGCGCTGGCGCTCTATGCCTGTTTCAGGCTCGGCAGCTGGGCGTTCGACCAGCTCATCGGGCTGCTGATCAATGTGCTGATCGCGTTCTTCCTGGCGCTCGCCATCGAGCCCGCGGTGAGCCGGATGTCGGCGCGCGGCATGCGCCGCGGCCTCGCCACCTTCCTGGTCTTCCTCGTGGTGCTGATAGCCGCGGCCGGTTTCGTCGCGCTGCTCGGCTCGATGCTCGCGGGCCAGATCGTCGACATGGTCGACGAGTTCCCGAAGTATCTGGACTCGGTGATCAACTGGGTCAACCAGAACTTCCACACCGAGCTCTCCCGGGTCGAGGTCCAGGACAGTTTGCTGCACTCCGACTGGCTGCAGAAGTACGTGCAGAACAGTGCGACCGGAGTGCTCGCCATCTCCACCACTGTGCTCGGCGGCCTGTTCCGGCTTCTGACGATCTTCCTGTTCTCGTTCTACTTCGCCGCCGACGGCCCCCGGCTGCGGCGGGCCCTGTGCTCCGTACTGCCGCCCGCCAGGCAGGCCGAGGTGCTGCGGGCCTGGGAGATCGCGGTCGACAAGACCGGTGGCTACCTCTACTCGCGCACCCTGATGGCACTCATCTCCGGGATCGCGCACTACGTCCTGCTGGTGATCCTCGGTGTGCCGTACGCGCCCGCGCTCGCCATCTGGGTCGGCCTGGTCTCCCAGTTCATCCCCACGATCGGTACATACCTGGCGGGCGCCCTGCCGATGCTGATCGCGTTCACCGTCGACCCCTGGTACGCGCTGTGGGTGCTCGGCTTCGTCGTGGTCTACCAGCAGTTCGAGAACTATGCGCTGCAGCCCAAGCTCACCTCCAAGACCGTCGACATCCATCCGGCGGTCGCCTTCGGATCGGTCATCGCGGGTACGGCGTTCATGGGGGCCGTGGGTGCGCTGATCGCGATCCCGGCCGTCGCCACGCTCCAGGCGTTCCTCGGTGCCTACGTGAAGCGGTACGACGTGACGGACGACCCGCGGGTGCACGGCCGCCACCAGCAGCGTGGTGAGACGGCGCTCACTCGGCTGCGCCGGTCCTGGCGGACCGCCGAAAGCAGCGAGTCCCGCGGAGGACAGGGCAGGACTCCAGAGCCGGAGACTCCGGAACGTACCTGACCGCATCACCTATGGGGTCGCCTCGGCGACAGCCCGTCACGCCGGCCGACCGCCCGGGTCCCAGGTCTGCGGACGGCCCTGTTCGCCTCTCAGGTCTCCGGGGCGTACCGGTCTCCGGGGCGTGCCGGTTCGGAATCCTTCAGGGCTGACCGGCCCGGCGCGGTGTGCTTGACAGCAAAATCGAACATCCATTCTCATGGGAATCTGGCCGGGTTTTCCCGGGCCCGACCGTGGAGTTGTCCACAGGCCGGGAGGACGTCGAGGCCCATTGTCAGTGGCAGGGGTTAGCGTCTTTGACGTGAAGCGATCGACTCAAGCAAATCGGGTGGAACCCATGGCAGGAACTGACCGCGAGAAGGCGTTGGACGCCGCACTCGCACAGATTGAACGGCAATTCGGCAAGGGCGCGGTGATGCGCCTCGGTGAGCGGCCGAACGAGCCCATTGAGGTGATCCCCACCGGGTCGACTGCCCTCGACGTGGCCCTCGGTGTCGGCGGCCTGCCGCGCGGCCGTGTGGTGGAGGTCTACGGACCGGAGTCCTCCGGCAAGACGACGCTGACGCTGCACGCCGTGGCGAACGCGCAGAAGCTCGGCGGCTCGGTGGCCTTCATCGACGCGGAACACGCCCTCGATCCCGAGTACGCGAAGAAGCTCGGCGTCGACATCGACAGCCTCATCCTGTCCCAGCCGGACAATGGTGAGCAGGCCCTCGAAATCGTGGACATGCTGGTCCGCTCCGGGGCCCTTGACCTGATCGTCATCGACTCCGTCGCGGCGCTCGTGCCGCGCGCGGAGATCGAGGGCGAGATGGGTGACTCGCACGTGGGTCTGCAGGCCCGTCTGATGAGCCAGGCGCTCCGCAAGATCACCAGCGCGCTCAACCAGTCCAAGACCACGGCGATCTTCATCAACCAGCTCCGCGAGAAGATCGGTGTGATGTTCGGCTCGCCGGAGACCACGACCGGTGGCCGGGCGCTCAAGTTCTACGCCTCGGTGCGCCTCGACATCCGCCGGATCGAGACGCTGAAGGACGGTACCGACGCCGTCGGAAACCGGACCCGCGTCAAGGTCGTTAAGAACAAGGTCGCGCCGCCCTTCAAGCAGGCCGAGTTCGACATCCTCTACGGCCAGGGCATCAGCCGCGAGGGCGGCCTGATCGACATGGGCGTGGAGCACGGCTTCGTCCGCAAGGCGGGCGCCTGGTACACGTACGAGGGCGACCAGCTCGGCCAGGGCAAGGAGAACGCCCGTAACTTCCTCAAGGACAACCCCGATCTCGCCAATGAGATCGAGAAGAAGATCCTTGAGAAGCTGGGCGTCGGAGTCAGGCCGGATGCCGATGCCGCCGAGGCGGGTGCGGATGCGGCGGGCGGCGCCACGGCCCCGGCCGACAGCGCGAAGTCGGTGCCCGCTCCGGCCGGCAAGAGCAAGCCGGCCAAGACCGCGGCGGCCAAGAGCTAGACCGTGACGCGTCGTACGGAGTGGCCGGTCAGCGCTGGTGATCACGGCGCCGGTCCCGGTCCCGAATTCGCCGCCGGACACACGGCCGGGTCCGAGGGCGCGTACGAGCCGGAGGCCGGTCCCGGTCATGGCGGCTCGGGCGCCGGATTCGGTGAGGGGGCGGGTCGCCGTGCCCGCTCCAGGAACAGCGGCTCCCCCTCCTCGTCGAGGGCCGAGAAGGGGGAGCCGCGAGACCCGGTCGAGCAGGCGCGCAACATCTGTCTGCGGCTGCTCACCGGGACCCCGCGCACCCGAAAGCAGCTCGCGGATGCTCTGCGCAAGCGGGAGATCCCGGATGAGGCGGCCGAGGAGGTGCTGTCGCGCTTCGAGGACGTCGGGTTGATCGACGACGCGGCTTTCGCGGACGCCTGGGTGGAGTCCCGGCATCACGGCCGAGGGCTGGCCCGCCGCGCACTCGTCCGGGAGCTGCGCACCAAGGGGGTGGACTCCGCGGTGATCGATGAGGCCGTCGGGCAGCTCGACCCCGATCAGGAGGAGACGACCGCCCGAGAGCTTGTCGCGCGCAAGCTGCGGTCCACTCGCGGCCTGGACCGCGACAAGCGGCTGCGCCGGCTCGCCGGCATGCTGGCCCGCAAGGGGTACGGGGAGGGAATGGCCCTGCGCGTGGTGCGGCAGGCACTGGAAGAGGAGGGCGAGGACACGGAAGGCCTGGACGAGCCCTTCTGACCGGCGGTTCCGATGGACGCTCGCGCGGGGCGGCGGATACGAGGGACGACGTTCGTGCGGGGCATCGGACATAGGGGGCGGTGGGTACGCAGGGCGGCATTCGTGCGGGACGGAAGCTGTGCGGCACGGCGGACACACAGGCGGCGGGTTACGCAGGGCGGCGTTCGCGCCTGGTGCGGAGAGGCGTTTGCGCCTGGCGGCCGGTACGCGAGGCGTCGGATACGCGGGGCGGCGTTCGCGCGGCACAGCGGACACACACTGGGGACGCGGGAGCACGGATGCGGGGTGCCCGGGTGGGGGCTCGGGGCAGCGGGCTGGCGGAACGGTGGCCGAAGCCGGTGCCGTCGTCGAAGGAACGGGTGAACCGAATCCGTGCTTCCGGTGGTGCCCATGCCTTCGCGCGGTTGGGCGAACAGCGGTCGCACGAGCGCCGGTACAACCGATTTGCGGCCCCGCTGTGCCATGGCCGCCGCCGATCGGATCAGCTGCTCGGCTGAACGCCCGGACGTCCCCTGAGGTCGGCGAGGGGCGTGGAGTCCCGCTCTCCGGGGGAGCCGCCTCCGGCCCGGGCGCAAGCCAGCGGAAAGGGCGTGAACATGGCTGGTTCCTCGTCCGGGGTCAGCGCGGTGGGGCCGTACACCCAGTCGGTGAACCCGTAGTCGTAGGTGTCCCGGCCACGCGTGATCGCGTTGCGCCGCAGGGAACGGCCTTCAGTCGGACGGGGGAGAGCCTTGGGCGGTGTCTGTGGCGATGGAGGAGTGAGTCACAGCGCTCAGCGGTGCGTCGTGTCCTCCATGAAGACATGTAGATTCTGGAGGGCAGAATAGGAGTCACCTTGGACAAGCCACTCAAGACACCGCCGCCGTACGCGATCACCAGCGTCGATCACGCCCTCAGGGCGGCGGCCATGCTGCAGATGGAAGGCGGCCAGACCGTCACGCAGGTCGCCGAGCGACTGGGGGTGGCCAGGTCCACCGCGCACCGGCTGCTGGCCATGCTCGTCTACCGGGACTTCGCCGTGCAGGACGAGCACCGGGTCTACCGGGCGGGCCCGGTACTCGAACTGGCCGCGCACTCCCAGTCACAGGTATCCCTGCTGCGGGCTGCCGCACTGCCCCACCTGCACAGACTGGTCGATCTGCTGGATGAGACGGCGAACTTGACCATCCGCACGGGGGACACGGCCCGGTTCATCGCCAGCGTCGAGTGCTCGCAGGCGCTGCGCGTCGGCTCCCGGGAAGGCATGGTCTTCCCCGCCCACCGCACGACCGCCGGACTGCTGCTCCTTGCCGGGCTCTCCGAGTCCGAACTGGACGAGGTGTACGCCCCCGAGCGCTACCGCGACCGCCCCGGGGACCGCCCGGACCTCGCGGCGCTCCGCGACGAACTCGCGCGCGTGGGCCGCAGCGGGTTCGCCGTGAACCAGGAGCGCTCCGAACGCGGACTGGTCGCCGTGGGAGTCCCGGTGCGCGGCGCGGACGGCACCCCGCAGGCGGGCCTGTCGGTTTCCCTGCCCGGTGTGCGCTACGACCCGCACCGGCTCCGGTCGCTGGTCGCGGTCCTCGACGCCGCGGCGCGTGCGCTGGAGGCCGACCTGGCGGTGGGGTGACGGTCATCCGCCGCGTCGGCCCCGGCATCTACCTGCGCGGCGGCGAGATCGCCTCCCTCGGCCCGCGCATCGTGTTCCACGCCGGCCCCACGGAACTGGTCGCCTCGCACCTCCTCCTCGGCCCCGAAGGCCGCCGCCCGCCTTGAGTGGATCACCGGCGACGCCCCGGTCACCGTCATCGGCCCGCTCGCCCACGGCCATGGCGGACCGACCACGCTCGGCGCGCTGAACGTTCCGCGTGCTGGACGTTCCGCGCGACGGCCTGCGCGCCATCGCGCGAACGGGTGGCCGCCAGGCCCTGTCCGAATCCGCGCCCACCGGAGGCCCCGGCGCTCGCACGGCTCTTGACGGCGCCTGGTGAACACGCGCGTGGGCCGAGACCATGTGCGGTGGTCCCGGCCCACGCGAAGTGGCCGACCGGGCAGGGGACGGACGGTGCCCGCACGGGCCGGCACCGTCCGCCGGCGCTCAGTGCTGCGGGGCCGCCGAGGCGCGCCGGAGGCCGGCCGCCGCGATGACAGCGCCCAGCAGGCAGAGCACACCGGTGACGGTGACAGCCGTGTGCACACCGTTCATGAACGCTTGGCCGCTGCCTTCCACGACGGCCGCCCGGAGCCGGTCAGACATGTCGGGCGAGACCGGAGCGACTCCCATCGCCACCGCGTCCTTGGCCTCCGCCATCCCGGCAGCCACACGTGCCGGGACGCCCGCCGCGGTCAGTTCCCCGGTGAGCGTCGAGCCGACCCGACTGCTGATCAGCGAGACGAGTACGGACGTCCCCAGCGCACCGCCGATCTGCAGGGCGGTGGCCTGGATACCGCCTGCCACGCCGCCGTCCTCGACGGGGGCCTGGCCGACGATGGCGGCGGAGGAGGCGGACATCACCATGCCGACACCGAGGCCGAGGGCGACGAACGGTGGCCACATCGTGGCGTAGGAGGAGCCGGTGTCCCAGGTCAGCATGGTGAAGGCGGCGGCGGCTTGGAGCATCATGCCCAGCGGCATGGAGAGCCGGGGCCCGAAACGGGCGGTCAGCGCCGCCCCGAGGGGAGAGGCCACCAGGGAGGCGAGGCTGAGCGGCAGCGTGCGCACACCGGCCTCGACGGGGGTGAAGCCCCGCACGTTCTGCAGGTAGAGCATCACGAAGAAGATCAGGCCGAGCATCACGAAGAAGTTGAGCGCGGTGATGACCGTACCGGTGGTCAGCGCTCGGCTGCGGAACAGCCGCATGGGCAGCAACGGGTGCGCGACACGGGTCTCGAACCAGCCGAAGGCGACCAGGATCAGCACACCCGCCACGACGGACCCCAGGGTGCCCGCCGAGGACCAGCCCCACGTCTCGCCCTTGACGACGCCGAAGATCACGCAGAGCAGACCCAGTGCCAGCAGGACGACGCCGGCGATGTCGAAGCGGTGCCGGCCGGTCGAGTTCTTGCTCTGCGGCAGCACAGCGGCGCTGACCAGCACCGCGATCACGCCGATGGGGGCGTTGATGTAGAACACGGACTCCCAGTTGACGTGCTCGATCAGCAGGCCCCCGACGATCGGCCCGAGCGCCGTCGAGACCGCCGAGACCATGGCCCAGATGCCCACGGCCATACCGAACTTGTGCGGCGGGAACACCGCACGCAGCAGTCCCAGCGTGTTGGGCATCAGCAGACCTCCGAAGAAGCCCTGTGCCGCGCGGAAGGCGATGACACCCTCGACGGAGCCGGACAGACCGATGGCGACCGACGCCAGGGTGAACCCGACGACACCGACCACGTAGTACGTACGCCGTCCGAAGCGGTCGCCGAGCTTGCCACCCAGAATCAGCGAGGCCGCCAGGGCGAGCAGATAGGCGTTGGTCACCCACTGCAGGTCCGCGGTGGACGCCCTGAGCGCGCGGCCGATCTCCGGGTTGGCGATCGCCACGACGGACGCGTCGAGCTGGACCATGAAGAGGCCGAAGGCGACCGCGAGGAGGGTCAGCCAGGGGTTGGAGCGCCTGCCGCGGGGCTGCGACGCCTCCGATGGGGAGGCGGCGGGCAGGGGTGAGTGATCCATGGTGGTGGACGGCATGGAGGTGCCTTGTCTGTCGGGAGTGCGGTGGGAACCGGAGTTCTGCGGGAAACAGGGCAGGGCGGAACGCCCAAGGCCCGGCCCGCCGGGGCGGACGGAGCGGGTCTGTCTCCGGGCACGGGAGATCCCCACAGGCACGGAGACAGCCGTGCACGCGGTCGGTCGCATCCCCTGGCAGGGGATCGCGGGGTTACTCGGCGGCGGGCACGGGGCGCAGATGACGCGTGAGCGATGTCAGCGCGCCGAGGGCCGAACCGAGTGCGTCCATCTCACCGTCGGTGAGGGACTGGAGAGCCTGGGACATGTGGGCGCCCTCGAGGCGCCGGACCTCGGCCAGCTCCCGCCGTGCTCTTGAAGTCGGATACAGATGGGCGATCCGCTTGTCCCCGGCGTCCTGCCTGCGCTCCAGCAGTCCCTGCTCGGTGAGCTGGGAGACGAGGGCGCTGACGTTGTTCGGCCGCATCAGCAGGGCATCGGCGGCCTGGCGCACGGTGGCGCCCTCCTGCTGCGATACGAACCGCAGCAGCGCGAGTTGCCCCTCGGGCGGCTTGGGCCGCGCGAAATCCTGGGCGACCCGCCGGTCGAGAGCCCGGTTCAGCGCGGGCAGGCACGCCGTGAGCGCAGCGGCCACACGGTCGAGGTCCTGGGCGGACGCGCGGGAATCGGACATGGCCCGAATAGTAGATCTGGAAACATAGGTATGTCAAAGGATGTTTCTGCGGCAGTGCTTGTGCGGCGCCGAACGGGCTCCTGGTCCCCGGAGTTCCCGGCCGGTGTTGCGGGTGGTGCTCAGCGGCCGACGCCGCCCCGGCGGGCGTCGGCCCCGGGGCG
>NZ_JBHVFF010000132.1:0-22064 GCF_042801895.1 Streptomyces sp. NPDC057543
GGACCGCCCTGCCGCGGGTCCTCAGCCGCTCAGGCGTTCATCGCCCCGCGGTGTGGGGGTGGCTGTTATTTACTGTCCGGCTTGACCAGGTCGGGCAGCTTGGCCTCGAAGAGGTTGTCGAACGCGAGGGCGGGCAGTATGTGGCCCTGGTTCGGCGCCTCGTTGGCCACGCCCGCCGCCCAGGTCGCCGAGTCGAGCCGCTGGTTGGGCGTGCCGTGGTGGCCGGAGCTGGTGAAGCTGCAGTCGCCGACCTGGTAGAACGACTTCTCGGACTTGAGGACGCGGGCGGCGTTCAGCGACTCGCCGCGGGAGTGGGTCAGGTAGTACGTGCCGAACGCGTCGGCCATGAGCTCGGTGCGGCGGGTGGCCTCCGGGCCGGTCAGGTCGCTCTCGAAGAGGTTCTTCTGGTACTGGACGTGGTGACCGAACTCGTGGCCCAGGATGCCGCGCGGCGCGACGTCGCCCAGGTTCACCGTGTTCATGCCCTGCAGGATGCCGTCACCCATGATGATCCGGTCTGTGATGCCGAGCGGCTCCGGGTCGTCCTTCTCGCTGTAGGCGAAGGCGTTGAACGTGAAGATCGGGTTGGCGCCGCCCTGAAGGACCGGCTCCGAGCCGACCAGCTCGATGAGCATGTCGGCCAGGTCGAGGTTCTCCTCGGGCGTGCCGCCGTACAGCACGGCGAGCGTGCGGGCGAGCCGGTCCGGGCTGGTGAAGACGTCCGCGCCGTGCATGGGGATCAGCTCGATGCGCGCCGAGTCGATGTCCCAGAAGCGCTTGAGGTTCTTCATCTCGGAGTTGAGCTGCTGGGTGTACTCACCCTTGACGCCGAACGTGTTCGACGACGACTCCTTGCCGTAGATCAGCGCGTCGTAGGTGGGCATGTCGAAGCCGCCGAAGAGCGAAAGGATGAAGATGGTCCACGGGTCTTGGGCGCCATCGAGGAGGGAGTTGGCGTACTTCGACAGATCGGTCGTCTGGCACTGGTAGTCGCCGGGGTTGATCGCGCTGTCGCGGATCTGCTGCCACTCCTCGCCTTTCAGACCGTACTTGGCCTTGGCAGCGTCGAGGCGAGCCTCCCAGTCGGCGGGCAGCTTGGCCAGGATCCGGTCGACGATGGCCTGGTGCTGCGGATCCATGGAGGAGGTGTCGATGGAGGACTGCAGCGACCGGCTCGCCGCAGTCGTGACGCCGGTCGCGTCAGAGGCGTGCGCGGGAAGTGCCATGCCAAGGCCACAGGCCGCGGCGATCGCCAGGCTCGCTGCCACGGACAGGGTCTTCTTCACGGGGTCTCCTTTCGAGGGTGCCCGGTAGGGCATCCAACGGCGACGCCCAGTCTGTAAGCCCAACTACCGGATCAAGAACTGTCGTTCACTGTCTGAAACCGGCATGTCTGGAACCTGACAGCCTCATGGACCCCGTTACGCGTCCGCTGCCGGCGGATCGGTCTCCGCGCTTCCAACGGGCTCGACCGCACCTGCCCCTCGTACGCGACGGGCGGTGCGGCGGCCAGGTGGCGGCGGGCAAACCGCGACCGACGCGCTCGGCACCCCCGACGGCGACGGCCTCTACCGCCTCCGGGCCGCGAAGGCCGACAAGGAAGAGACGCGCCGCCGGGCGATTGAGCGTGAGGCACGCCGACCGGTGTGCACCGGCTGCGGGGCGAAGTTCACCGACGACCGCTGGAAGGCGGTACGGGGCTGGGGGCGGCCCCCGGGCAACCGGAACGATGGCCTGCGCGGGCCGTGCGTGGACGCGGTGAGCGCTCGGGCAGCCGAAGCCGAACGGGCCGTGCGACAGGAGGCCGAAGAGGTGCCCGCGCGAAGGCCGAACAGCAGAGGGCCGAACCTCGCAGCAGATTCACTTTGACCCTCGCCAGTGGTTACGACCTCACCCGCGATAGGGAGCGGGCTCCCGACGCCCTGCGACTCCGCCTCCGGCGTTGTCGTCGGTCAACGACGCTCCGCGTCGCTTCCCTCCTCCGCCTTGGATTCGAAGCCGCATGACGCCGCTCGCTGATCCACTCTCCATCGCGGGTGAGGTCGTTACTCCTTCATCCATCCGTCAGTTGCTGTGGGGGCGGGCGAGGTTGTCGGGGCGCAGGATCTCGCCGAGCTCCGACGGGGAGAGCAGTCCCCTGCGGAGTACCAGGTCGTGGACGGAGGCGCCGGTGGTCAGCGCCTCCTGCGCGATGCTGGTGGCGTTCTGGTAGCCGATGTGCGGGTTGAGAGCGGTGACCAGACCGATGGAGTGCGCGACCAGATCGGCGAGGTGTTCGCGGTTGGCGGTGATCCCGGCGACGCAGCGCTCGGCAAGCGTCAGGCAGCCGGCCCGCAGGTGGGCGAGGCTCTTCAGCAGGCTGTGGGCGATGACCGGCTCGAAGGCGTTGAGCTGGAGCTGGCCCGCCTCCGCTGCGAAGGTGACGGTCAGGTCGTTCCCGATGACCTCGAAGGCGATCTGGTTGACCACCTCCGGGATCACCGGGTTGACCTTGCCCGGCATGATGCTCGAACCCGCCTGCATTGCGGGCAGGTTGATCTCTCCGAGACCGGTGCGCGGGCCCGAGGAGAGCAGCCGCAGGTCGTTGCAGGTCTTGGAGAGCTTGACGGCGATCCGCTTGAGCACGCCGGACAACTGGACGAATGCGCCGGCGTCCTGGGTCGCCTCGACCAGGTCGCCCGCGACCTCCAGGGGTATGCCGGTGATCGCGCCGAGGTGGGCGCAGGCGGTGGCCGCGTAGGCCGGGTGTGCGTTGAGGCCGGTGCCGATGGCGGTGCCGCCGAGGTTGATCTCGCGGATCAGCTCGCAGGCCTCGGCCAGCCGGCCGCGGTCCTCCTCCAGCATGACCGCGAACGCGGCGAACTCCTGACCGAGCGTCATGGGCACGGCGTCCTGGAGCTGGGTGCGCCCCATCTTCAGGACATCCGCGAACTCCGTCGCCTTGGCGGAGAAGGCGTCCCGCAGCTCAGCCATGGCCTCCAGCAGACCATGGGCCGCGAAGTAGAGGGCGATCTTCACAGCGGTCGGGTACACGTCGTTGGTGCTCTGCCCCGCATTGACGTCCTCCAGCGGGTGGAGCAGCCGGTACTCGCCCTTGGCGTGCCCGAGGAGTTCCAGAGCGCGGTTGGCGACCACCTCGTTGGCGTTCATGTTGGTGGACGTGCCCGCTCCTCCCTGGATCACGTCGACGACGAACTGGTCGTGGAACCGTCCGGCGCGGATCTCCTCGCAGGCCGCCACGATCGCGTCCGCCTTGCCGTCCTCCAGCAGGGCGAGGTCACGGTTGGCCATCGCCGCCGCCTGTTTGACGCAGGCCAGCGCGTTCACCAGATCCGGGGACGTGGAGACCTGGGTCCCGGTGATCGGGAAGTTCTCCACCGCCCGGAGGGTGTGGATGCCGTAGTACGCGTTGGCCGGTACGTCCCGCTCGCCGAGCAGGTCGTGCTCGGTTCGGGTCCCGAAGCCGTTCGGCGTCCGAGGGGCAGGCTGCATGGAGGTATCCGTTCCAAGGGTGCGGGGGAGTGGCTGGCGCCATGCGCAAGATTACGGCGAAACCGTCGCAATCGGCTTGCTAATGCCTGCGACGAGAAGGCTGGGTGCGGTGGATAATCGCGACATGGATCAGATCGACAGGGATATCTTGCGTGAGCTCCAGAACGATGGACGGCTGACCAATCAGGAGCTCGCCCAACGGGTGGGCCTCACGGCATCGCCCTGCATGCGGCGCGTGCGGCAGCTGGAGCAGGACGGCGTGATCGAGGGCTATCGCGCAATCGTCAACCCGCAGGCGGTCGGCCGGGGCTTCGAGGTGCTCGTGTCGATCGAACGGGACACGAGGTCGGTCGCCGCCTTCGAGGACGAAGTGCTGGCCATCCCCGACGTGGTCGAGGCGTACCGGCTGATGGGCAGTCCCGGGTGCCTGCTTCGTGTCGCCGTCGCCGACCTGGCGGCCTACGAGAAGCTGTGGATCGAACGGCTGACCGCACTGACGGGCGCCACCGCTGTCAACTCCCAGATCATCATGAAGCCGATCAAGCAGCAGGGCGGCCTCCCCGTGGACCGCTGATACCCGAACCCGACCTGTCCGGCCGAATGAGAAGGAGCAGCCGGCACCGCCTTGCCTTGTCCTCCGCTGAGAATTTCAGCGGAGGTTGGCACTTTTCAGCGGAGACTGTCACCTGAGCCTGAGCACGATAGGTGTCGTATTTGCACGACATCTGTCGTCAACCGCGTCTGGCCTCCTGGTGCAGGTGCTCTCGGGACGCCCTCCACGGGTCGCCGGGAAGCGGCGTTGTCGGGCTCTTCGAAATTGGTGGGGGTTTGAGCGCCGGACGGGGTTCCACTGTGGACCCTGACCGATAGATGCCGGCAGCCCTCGTAGATCACGTTGTTGTCGAAGCAAGATGATCACAACAGAAGAGCTACGGACGTGGCAAACGATACGACGCGGTTGTTGGGCCCTGACGGCCTGGCCGCGGTCGGGGTCGCCGACGACACCGACGGGCCGGTGGTGCACCTGGTCACCGCTGATGAGCGGGCACGCCACTGCCCAGACTGCGGCGCCCGGGCGCGGCGGTCGAAGGGCCGGCGGGTGACCCGGCCGCGTGACCCTATCGGTCGGTGGCCGCCGACCACGGCTGGTGTGGGCCAAGCGCCGCTGGCGCTGCGACGAGCTGGCGTGCCGGCGTCGCTCGTTCACCGAGTCGGTCCCGCCAGTACCGCCACGTAAGCGGCTAACCACACGATTACGGGCTGCGGCCGGGGCGGCGGTGGCCGATCAGGGCCGCACGGTCGTCCAGGCGGCCCGCGACTATGCGCTCTCCTGGCCGATCGTTGCGGCGGCGTTCACCAGTCACGCCCGGGCGGTGCTGCCGGCCCAGCCCGAGCCGGTGCAGGCGCTCGGTATCGACGAGATCCGCCGAGGCCGGCCGAGATGGATCCCCGACGAGGCCACCGGGATCCGGCAGACCGCCGTGGACCGTTGGCACGTCGGCTTCGTCGACCTGTCCGGCAAGCAGGGCCTGCTCGGGCAGGTCGAAGGCCGCACCGCCCAGGCGGTCATCGCCTGGCTGGCCGACCGCGACCAAGCCTGGCGCGACGCGGTCCAGTACGTCGCGATCGACATGTGCACGATCTTCAAGTCGGCGATCCGCCGGGTCCTGCCGCACGCCACCCTGGTCGTGGACCACTTCCACCTGGTGCAGCTGGCGAACCAGACCCTCACCGAGGTCCGCCGCCGGGTCACCGTGACCCACCGCGGCCGGCGCGGCCGCAAGGGCAACCGCGAGCGGGAACTGCGCAACCGGCTCACCCGCTCCGCCGCCCGGATGCGCGGCGAGCACGTCGATGCTCTCCTCGACGAGCTGTCCAACCTGCCCAGGGTGATCGGCGCGCCGATCGCCGTCGCGTGGAACGCCAAGGAAGACCTCCTGCACCTGCTTGCCACCGCCCGGACCCGCCCGGACCGGGAACAGGTCCGCGATCTGCTGTACCGGTTCTACCGCCGATGCGCCGACGCCGACCTTCCCGAACTGCAGCGCCTAGCCACAACCGTCGAGACATGGTGGCCAGAGATCCTTGCGTTCCTGCACACCGGGATCACCAACGCCGGCTCCGAAGGCACCAACCGGGTCATCAAGACAATCGCCCGCGACGCCTACGGCTTCCGCAACCCCGGCAACCAGCGCTTACGCACCCGCTGCGCGACCACCCGTCGAGCCCGTGGACACCTCGATGCCCGCTAATTTCGTTGAGCCCGCACCCTGCAATCGTGTTGGCTAGCGGCACCGAACTGTCAGTACCGCAGGTGTCCGCTTGGCTGTAGCAGGGAGTTAAACGTGCAGGACATTGTTGTCGACCCGGTTGCCCACAATCGGGCAGCCTGGGACAAGTATGTCCAAGAGGGTAACGAGTGGTCGAGGCCGGTGAGTGCTGAGGATGTCGAGCGCGCCCGCATGGGCGACTGGTCGATTGTTCTCATCGGGCGTGAGCCAGTCGACCGCTCCTGGCTGCCGACGGACCTGACCGGCAAGGACGTGTTGTGCCTGGCCTCCGGCGGTGGCCAGCAGGGTCCGATCCTCGCCGCCGCAGGGGCGCGGGTCACCGTATTCGACAACTCACCCCGCCAGCTCGGCCAGGACCAGATGGTGGCGGCGCGCGACGGACTCGAGCTGCGCACCGTCCTAGGCGACATGCGCGACCTCAGCGCCTTCGGCGACGCAACATTCGACGTCGTATTCCATCCGGTCTCTAACCTATTCGTACCAGACTTGGCAGCGGTGTGGCGTGAGTGCTTCCGCGCCCTGCGACCGGGCGGAACTCTGCTCGTGGGCTTCCTCAACCCTGATGTGTACTTGTTCGACCACGAGGCGCTCGACGAGCGCGGCGAGCTGATCGTCGTGCACAAGCTGCCCTACAGCGATGTCACGCAGTACTCCGCCGAGGAACGCGCCACGAAGTTCGGCGCGGATGCCCCTCTTGAATACAGCCACACCCTCACCGACCAGATCGGCGGGCAACTCGCCGCGGGGTTCGTCCTCACCGGCTTCGCGGAAGCGCCGCACCAATCCAACGCATCCGCTCAATACATGTCGAACTATTTTGCGACGCTGGCGGTCAAGCCGGGCTGACTCAGCCGTGGGGCGGGCCGAGACGGCCGTGTCTCCGAATGGCCAAGTGGAGCGCTGTGCCAGCCCGACCCCCACTAACTTCGCTGAGCCCGTTGTCGGTGGGCTCTGCCAGGGTGTGCGTCGTGGATGAACTGGTGGAGCGTGTCGACTGTCAAGATCGTGTGCTGGGGGTGGTGGTCAGCCGCCGGCAGGCCATCCGGGAGGGTTGGCTGCACCGGGTCGCCGTGACGGTGTGTCGTGATGAGCGTGGGCGGATCCTCGTCCACCGGCGGTCGGAGCAGCTGTCGCGCTTCCCCGGGCTCTACGAGGTCATGGTCGGTGGCGCCGTGGATGTCGGCGAGTCCTATGAACAGGCCGCCGCGCGGGAGCTGGCCGAAGAGCTGGGCATTCGTGTGCTGCCGCGCCTGCTGTTCACGTTCCTCAACCGCAGCGGTTTGAGCCCTCACTGGCTCGGCGTGCACGAAGCCGTGGTGCCGGACGCCGTGGCCGCCGATCCCGATGAGGTCGCCTGGCATGGCTGGCTGACCGAGCCGGAGCTGCGGTCGGCCCTGCTGGAGTGGCGCTTCACCCCCGACAGCCACGAAGCCTTCAGCCGGTATCTCGCATTGGCCGCGGAGCCGGCGCCGGCGAGCCGTGGGGCGAGCGCACGCATGGTCGCCCTCATCTCCTCCCTGTCCTGATCACACGGTCCGGGCTGCAACGCCGCCTCGGACCGGTACTCGCGGTGGGGGCGGCACGGACGGCCAGGTCGTGCAGCGATGTGAACCCGGACAGGGAAGCGGAGCGGATCAACGTGATGGCACGACCCATAGCCGTCGGGTCCTTATCCCATCGGGTGTTGAGCTCGGACATCCTGCCAACGTCCCGTCGGTTCCCGCCTTCCCATTTCTTCGCCGCCCCCACGCACAGCGCCGTCACTTCTGCTCGGTGATCACGAGCCGAGTGATCACCAACCGACTCCGGAACCCGTTGACAAACCGCTGTTCCCTGAGACCGACGAAGCCACGGTGGAGACGGTCAAGAAAACGATGCGCTTGTCCGAGTTGATCGCCGGGTACGTTCCACTCCGTTCGGGTCGGGGCCCCGCAGTTGCTGACACCGCGGCGCCGGCTCCGGAGCCTTCGCCCCGGCGTTGAAGTCGCCGACCGGGACCGCACACCTTCGCTCCCTGCCTCAACGTCATGGAGCGCCCCCTGAGAATCCGAGCTCGACAAGAACGTCTCTCGTCGGGGTCATGACGGGATGTCCGCCCGGCGCACGGACGTCAGACCGTTACCGTGCGCAGGCGCACGGGTGCGATGACCTCGGGTTCCGGCAGGCGCAGACCCCGGCAGCCGGGCGTGATCGAGCCCAGGATGCTGGGACGGCGGGCGCCGGTGCACGCCGGGACCGTCCCCGTCAGTCCATGCACGGTCAGGAACCCCAGGACGGCGAAGGCGTAGGCTTCCTTGGCTGCCGACGGCAACCCGAGGTCGTCGGAGTACCGCAGCGGGATGTCGTGCAGTGCGGTGCGGAGCATGGCCATCAGGGTGGGGTTGCGGGTTCCGCCGCCGGAGGCGATGACCTCGCTCGCCGCGGCGCAGCGGACCGCGTCGGCGACCGTGCGGGCGGTGAGCCGGGTGACGGTGGCAACCACGTCCTCGGTCGGGAGCCGATCACGGCCGACCAGGGCAGCCCGCAGGTAGGGCCAGTGGAACAACTCCTTGCCGGTCGTCTTGGGCGGCGGTTTCGCATAGTACGGCTCGTCGAGGAGCCGCTGCAGCAGGTCGGCGTCGACGCTGCCCCGCGCGGCCAGCGCCCCGTCCTGGTCGTAGTCCAGCCGGCCGTTGGTGAGGGCGTGCACCGCCGCGTCGACGAGGGCGTTGGCCGGGCCGGTGTCGAAGGCGACCGGATCACCCGCTGCGGCGGCCACCGTGAGGTTGGCGATGCCGCCGAGATTCAAGGCGGCGGGCCTGCCGGGCCGCCCGCGCAGCCACATGACGTCGACGACGCTCACCAGGGGTGCTCCCTGGCCGCCGGCCGCGACGTCGCGGGAGCGCAGGTCGGAGACCACCGGGCAGCCGGTGGCTTCGGCGATCCAGGCGGGCGAGCCGATCTGCAGCGTGCCGTGCACCCGGCCCTGCTCGGCCCAGTGGTAGACGGTCTGGCCATGCGAGACGACGAGGTCGGCGCGACCGTCGCACAACTCCCGGTCGGCCCGGGCGGCCAGCGCGGCGAAGGCCTGGCCGATCCGGGTGTCGAGCAGGCACACGTCCTTCATCGTGGTCGCCGCAGGCGGCAGCGCGGCGGTCAGGGCGGTCCGCAGCTCTGCCGGGTAGGGGTCGCTCACCATCCCAAGGGGCGTCAGCAGCAGGCTGTCACCCTGGAGCGTCAGGTCGGCCGCGGCGGCGTCGACCGCGTCATGGGAAGTCCCCGACATCAGCCCGATGACCCGCATCCTCACACCTCTCTCCCGGTCCGTCGGGCTGTCAGTCGCGCAACGCGCGACGGTGGTTGTCGCCCCGCAGGGTGAGCAGGGCGAGCGTGCTGACGGCACAGGTCACGACCACGTAGTGCGCGGGGATGTCGATGTTGCCGGTCCGCTGGATCGCTTCGGTGATGATCAGTCCCGCGCATCCGGAGAAGACCGCGTTGGACAGTGAGTACGCCAGACCCAGGCCGGTGTAGCGGACACTGGTGGGAAACATCTCGGCGAGCATCGCGGGCCCTGGTCCCGCCATCAGGCCGACGATGGCGCCGGCGACGAAGACCGCGAGACTCTTGGCGGCCGTCGAGGCAGCATGATTCTGCAACAGGTGCAGCAGGGGGAACGCGAGGACGGCCACGAGCACCGCCCCGGCCACCATCACCGGGCGTCGGCCGATCCGGTCGCTCAGGGAGCCCGCCGGGATGATGGAGGCCGCGAAGCCCAGGTTGGCGAGGACCGTGGCGACCAGGGCCTGCTGGAACGTCGCGTTCAGCGTGCTCTGCAGGTAGGACGGCATGACGACCAGAAAGGTGTAGCCGGCCGCTGACCAGCCCATGAGCCGGCCGGCACCGAGTGCGATGGCCAGGGCCACCTCACGTGCGGGGGCGGGAGCCGGCACCACCGCTTGCGGGTGGCCTCCTGCATCCGAGGTCCCGGTCCGAGTCCGCCGGAAGGAGGGGGACTCCTCCAGTTTCAGCCGCAGCCACAGGGCGGCGAGCCCCAGGGGCAGTGTCAACAGGAACGGCAGCCGCCAGCCCCACCCGTTGAGCTCGGGCTCGGTCAGCACGGTTGCCAGCAGCGCCGCCATGCCCGCTCCGGCGAGCAGACCGAGCGCCACCGTGAAGGACTGCCAGGCCCCGTACAGGCCGCGCTTGCCCGGCGGGGCGAACTCCGTCATGATCGAGGCGGCGCCGCCGAACTCCCCTCCCGCGGACAGGCCCTGGAGGATGCGTAGCAGCGTGAGCAGCCACGGCGCCGCGGCACCCAGCGTGGCATACGTCGGCAGCAGGCCGATCAAGGTGGTGGCGCCGGTCATCAGCAAGATGACGAGGATCAGTGTGGGGCGCCGTCCCATCCGGTCGCCCACGCGGCCGAAGACCGCCGCGCCGACCGGGCGGAAGAAGAAGGCGAGCGCGAAGGACGCGTAGGTCTTGACGAGCGCCTCGGCATCGCTTCCGCCGTCGGGGGTGAAGAAGTTGGCGGCGATGACGGTGGCGAAATATCCATAGACGCCGAACTCGTACCACTCGATGAAGTTGCCCACCGACCCCGCCACCAACGCCCTGCGCGATCGTGGTGGCTTGGCGGTCCCCTCGACCGGGTCGTGCACAGGGGTGGTCATACGGTGCCCCCTCCATCGTCATCGATGCCATCCGGACGGGAGTGTTTCCTGGATGGAAGTTAGTTACATCAGCTCCCCTGCCGCCTGTCAATAACTTTCATCACGGTCGCCGACCGGGTGAACTTCCCTGGTAGGTAAGGCGCGTGCCCAGTCCTTCGGCTGAGATCCCGTGACCGACCACGGCACCGACCGCACGCCCGCCCCGCCGGGCGGGCAGTACGGACCGCCCGTCGAGATCCGAGAAGCTGCTGTGACCGCCCCGCCGGGCGGGCGGACAACGTCAAAGACCTCCCGGTAACTTCTCGGGCAGAGCATTCTCATCCGTGCATTTCTCCCGGTGCGCCACCAGCAGCACCGCCCGGCCCGAGGGCTGCCTGTGCCTCCAGCTTCAACCGGTCACTGCGATGACCAGCGGCCAACTCCTTCTCCCGTGAGATCACCGGCGCCTCGTGGACCGACCCGCCGGGCCTGATCGGCGCGCTCGACCGGGACGACGTACGCGGCCGCGAGCGCACGATCCGCATCCTCACCTGCGTGCTGCCACCGGCCCGGGCGGGCCTTTTCCTCTTCGTTCAGTCGCCCGTCCTGACGGTCCGGATCGGTGGCGGTGTCTTCTCGTCGCGGCCGCCATCGCGATGTGGCGTCTGCTCGCCACCGGCGTTGACAAACGTCGGGGGAGGCCTCCTGGGCGATGCCCCGCCAGGTCCGACAGCGCAGTACGCGTCGGCCGAGCAGCGATTTTCTTGATCTCGAAGCAGGCCGATTCCACTTCTCATCTCCTGCGCGCGATACTCCGTCTGATGCGCCTTCCGCATCAACCGGCGGTTGCAGTGACGACTTGCGGCCGGGGCGACGCTGTCCAGCGGGCGGACCGGCACCCGCGTGGTCACCCACCAGACCGCTTTACCCACCCGCCGTACCCGCCCGGACTCGGGGCGAGCCGTCCGCAAACCGCCGTGAGCTGCTTGGTATCTGTGCCTTGAAGGGCCGCTCGCGGGCTGCATCCCTGTCGGCAAGGAGTCCGTGCCGCCGCCGGATCGGGTCCCCCAAATTTGGCGAGTACACGCCCATTGTCAGGGGCGTCGCGAGGGAGTTACATGGTCCCGCACGCGAACGAAAGCGCTTTCTGCCGATCGGGAACCCCCGATCGGCTGCCCCTTCGCTGCCGCTGGGAGGCTGCATGACACCGCCCCGCACCAGACGCTACTCACTTGCCGTCGCCGCGCTCGCCGCGACCGCCTCGCTTGCCGCCGCCACATTTCCGGCCCAGGCGGCCCGCCCCTCAACCGCCCATACTCCGCTGCGGGCCCAGGCCGTGGTGGCGTACGACTTCGGACACCCGGACCCCGCCGACCCGGGCCGCGAGCAGGACATCGGACGTTCCGGCACCACGCTCAGCCTCATCAACGGCGGTTCCGCGATGCGCGTGAGAGACGAGGCGTACCCGGGCGCTTCGCCCGCCCTGCAGGTACGCCAGCAGAACCCGGCCACCGCGGGCAACGACGACTGGAAGGCCGGGACCTGGGACGCCGAAGGCATGTCGTCGCTCGGGGCGTTCAACAGTGCCCGGGGCGCCACCGTCATGGGCTGGTTCAAGATGACGGGCGACAATCCCGCCCTCAACTCCAACACGGCCAACCCGAGCGACCGCTACAACGCGATCGGGCTGGCCGGCGTACTGTCCGGAACATCTGACGGTCACGCGGTGCGAGCGCTGCTCGAACTCATCCAGGTCAACGGTGAGTTGAAGCTGGTCGCGCTGGGGAGACGCCTGGACAGCGGCGCCTCCCAGACATTCGCCGCCACCGCTCCCTGGGAAGAACTGCTGCCCCGCGGCACATGGGTCCACCTGGCTGCGACGTTCGACTTCCGTGACGGCACCCTCGCCCTCTACCGCGACGGTAAGCCCCTGGACGGCTTCTACGTCACACCGGGCGACCCCTGGGAACTCGCCACCACGCCGGCGCCCCACCGCGCCTCGCCCACCGATCCTCGCGGCATCAAGATCGGCGGAAGCTTTCCCCAGAACACCCGGGAGAGCAATGCCTGCGACTGCCGCATGGACGACCTCCTGTTCCTGGACCGTCCGGTGCCGGCCGGAGCGGTGGCGGCGGAGTACCGGCGCATGACGCGGGGCCGCTGACCGTTCTCGTCCCTGGATCGTCCTTTTCCTACCTCCTTGTCATATCAACTCGAAGGGATCCGCATGGCGTCACGACGTACATATCGAAAGAGCTGGGCGGCTGTGGCCGTCGTCGCAGTCCTCGCCCTGGGCGGTCTCGCAGCGCCCTCCCATGCCGACGAGGCCGGCGCAACGACAGCCGCCCTGACCGACCCCATTCCGCAGCAGCCCGTCCAGTCCAGAACGGGCCTCGTCCTGCAGGAGTTCGCGCAGTTCCCCAAGTCGGAACCCGTCCCGGCGCCGACGGACCCGCGCCTGATGCGCCACGCCCGGATCAACACCATCAATGAACTTCCCGACGGCTCCGGCCGGATGGCGACCCCCGACCTCAACGGCACCCTGTACCTCACGGACCCCGGTGCCGCGACACGCACCTCCGGGGGTACCCCGCACCCCTACCTGGACGTCAAGGCGGCGTTCCCGCACTTCTTCTCGGGCCGTGGTCTCGGCCAGGGCTTCGGTTACGCCGCATTCCACCCGGAGTTCGCAGCGAACGGGCGCTTCTACACCATTCATACCGAGCTCGCCTCGCAGGCCACCGAGACCCCCGACTACCAGCAGGCCGGCACGCTCACCTATCACGGCATCATCACCGAGTGGACCGCCGACGACCCCACCGCGGACGTCTTCCACGGCACCCACCGCGAGGTGCTGCGTATCGGCTTCACCGGCCAGGTCCACGGCATTCAGCAGATCGACTTCAACCCGACGGCCAAGCCCCACGACAAGGACTACGGCCTCCTCTATCTCGCGGTGGGCGACGGAGGGCAGGGCGTCGGCAACAGCGAACCGCAGGACCTGACACTCCCGCACGGCAAACTTCTGCGGATCGACCCCGCGGGACGTGACAGCGCCAACGGCCGGTACGGCATCCCCGCGTCCAACCCGTTCGTCGGTGAGCCCGGTTCCCTCGGGGAGATCTACGCCCTGGGCATGCGGGACCCGCACCGCTTCAGCTGGGACGCGGGCGGCAGCCACCGTATGTACCTCGGCCACATCGGCGAGCACGCCATCGAGTCGGTGTACGAGGTCAAGGCCGGTGACAACTTCGGCTGGAGCGAACGCGAGGGCCCCTTCGTATTCGACAAGAAGACCACCGACCCGTGCGCCCGCATCCTTCCCCTCCCCGCCGACGACGCCCAGTACGGCTACACCTATCCGGTCGCCGCCTACGACCACGACCCGGGACCCGACTGGAACTGCCGGTCCGACGTGGGCCGCGCCATCGCCGGAGGCTTTGTCTACCGCGGCAAGGACGCGCCGGCGCTGCGCGGAAAGTACATCTTCGGCGACCTCGTGGACGGCCGGATCCTGGCCGCGGACACCCACGACATGCGCCGCGGTGGCGACCTCGCGCCGCTCGAGCAGCTGATGCTCTTCGACAAGTCCACCGGGAAGACGGTCACCATGCGCGACCTCGCCGGTGACCAGCGTGTCGACCTGCGCTTCGGCTCCGACCGCAGCGGCGGCCTGTACATCGTCTCGAAGGCCAACGGCAAGGTCTGGAAGGTGACCGGGACCCGCACCTTCGCCGACTGCGAGATCGGCAACACCCCCACCACCCACACCACCGGCCCCGACAACTGGGCGCCGGTCACCCCGGCCAAGTGGGCGTACACCGAACGCGAGACGATCCTGGCCGAGCCGGGCGTCGCCCGCCCGGGACCGCGGCGCCCCTTCGAGTACGCCGTCCTGACCTCCGGCCCGCGCTACTCCTCCGTCACCGTCGAGGCGGAGGTGCGGATCGACACCCCCGTCGAGATCACCAACCGTGACGTCATTCTCATCTGGGACTATCAGTCGGACACCCGGTTCCAGTACGCACACTTGTCGAGCGACAACAGCATCTACCCGCACAACGGTTTGTTCACGGTCAACGACGCCGACCGGCTGCGCATCGATGACCAGTGGAACGGCACCTTCGGCGCACCTCCGGCGATCAAGGACGACGGATGGCACAAGGTGCGCCTCACCCACTGCGCCGACACCGGTGAGACCGCCGTCTACCTGGACGGCAGCCGCAACCCGCTGATCACGGCCACCGACCCGGTCTTCGCCTCGGGCCGGGTGGGCTTCGGATCCTTCGACAACGCCGGCCGCGTCCGACACCTGAAGGTGACGGGCACTCAGGCCGTCGGCTGACCTTGCCGGGAGCGGGCCGAGGTCTTCGGCCCGCTCCCGCACCGTCCGTCGCGGCCGCATAGGCGTCGAACGGTTGCGCCGAGGGATCAACGGCACCCGTAAGGGCGCCTCGCAGAGTACCGCCGTGGCCGCGACGCCCGCTGTCGCCGCGGGATAACAGAACATCACCCCGGGCTTCCGGCTGACCGACGGCACCGCGCCGACACCGGCCACAGTGCAGGTCCGCATCACCTGGTGATGCGTCCGTGCGCCGCCGCGGACCTGCGGCGGCATACGGACGGGGTATCACGCCCTTCTGTGGAGTTCACCGTCCGACGCGGGTACGGCCGGGCTGGTCGACCCGCTTCCCACGGTCAGTACGGTCTCGCTGAAAATGGAGCCGTGGAAGCCTCTGCGGCGGTGAAGACGACACAGACGCGATCCCCGCCCCAGAATGGTGAGACATCGATCAGCGGGTCGCCCTCCATTCAGGCCGCAGGTCGCCCAGTGCCCGCGGCGGCCGGCGAGAACGGGCGATAGCTCGTCCGGCACGACCCCGCCCTGATGGCCGAGGCCATTCCCATCTGGACGGCCTTCGCGGGCATGCGCACATCTTCAGCCCTGCAGCCAGATCCGCAGCGGAGCGACCGGCTGGAAGCCGTGGCGGACGGCGGCCGCCAGAGCCTGCCCGTGCTCATAGCCGACCACGGGCAGGCCGGGAAACAGTCGGTGCACCGCGTCCAGCACGACCGGCCAGGCCGCGTCAGGGCCGCCGTCCAGGGCGAAGACATTGGAGATTCCGACCACATGGTCGCTGCGGCTCGCCACCGCTCCGGCAATCACCCGGCCGTCAGGTGACTGTCCGGCGAGCACGAAGGTGGCCGGGTCGTCGAGCAGCTCGGGCCGGAAGAGGCCCGCGCTGCCCTCCCCGCCGTCCCAGGCGAGCGCCCAGGCACGCAACATGTCCGGGTCACCCGCCACATCCCAGGCAAGCTCCGAAGTGATGGCGGGCGCACTCGCCGGGCGGTGGATCCACTGCGCCTCGAACAGCACCTGGAAGCCGGCCTCCGTCAGGTCGAGGTCGGCGAAGCTGTCCTTGACGGAGGCGCCCGGCGCGGTGATGTCGATCCGCTCTGCCAGCGCGGCCGGGTCGGCACCCGGCACCAGCGTCACCGCGTCGGGGTAGTACAGCGGCGTGCGGGTCGAGGCCGCCCAGGCCTGTGTCCCGAACTTGCTCGCCACGTCGTGCGATCGGCTCATCGCCGCGCACCACTCGGCGTTGTTGCGGGCGGCGGTCTGGACCAGGTGCTGCTTCTGCGTCGTCACGAGGGCGGAGCATGCCCCGTCCCGGGTGGATCCGTCGAGCGGTATTCACTGCCCGCTGACGGACGCTCCGCCTGACGGTGGCAGAACCCCCTTTGACCGGACGTTCGCCTCCCCACTTCTTCGAGGCATCGGGAGGAATGTACGGGGCGCCGAGGATCACGCTGGACCGGTGGGCGGCACCTGGACGAGGTCTTCGTCGAGGTCAATGGCGAGTGGGCGTGCCTGTGGCGCGCGGCCGACCCGGATGGCAACGTGCTGGCCGTCCTCGTCCAGAGCAGGCGTCCGCGCGAGAGTCCTGGCTGACATGCGTGCTTTGACTCCTGGCCGACCGGGCACTTTCCGCACGGGCCCGATCCCTGATGTGGCCCACTGCTGTTCGAGTGCGGTCATGACCGCGTGGGCGGTTGCTTCGTCGGCTGCGGTGAGGTCGAGGACGACAAGCCCGGGCTCGCTGAGGTGCTGCGCGTGGGTCGGTTCCATGCCCGCTGACGGCTGTGTACCGCTCTTGTCGATGGCTTTGCGTGCCTTCGTGGTCTGGGGGTGGCTGTTTTGGGGAGGGATGTGGTGGGGCGGGGGGTTGGACGGGAATCCCGGCCCGGTTATGGCGGGCCGGGATTCTGTGTTGTGTGTCGTTGTGTGTCGTTGTGTGTCTGGCCGGGGGGTTCCGGCCCGATTCCGGCGGGCCGGGGTTCTCCGGTTTGTGTAGGGGGTGGTTGCTGGTTTTTAGTAGTCGCCGAAGTCTCCGAAGTCTCCGAAGTCGCCGCCCTCGCCGAATCCGCCCCTTTCGCCGTGGTGGCGCTTGATGACGCGGAAGCTGGCGATGACTCCGTTCTTGACCTTCACGCCGTCGTTCATCTTCTCGTGGTGCTTCTTCTCGTGGTGCTCGCCCTTGTCGAAGTCCTCGTTCTCGTCCTCGTCCTTGGGGCGGACGTTGTTGGCGGTGCTCCACGGTCCGACGGTGGCGATGGGGGCGCCGTTGTCGCATACGGCTCCGCGGAAGACCTCGACCTCGTTGCGGCTGTCGTTGCGGATGTTGAAGCTCTTGGCGCCCAGGCCGCTGACGACGGTGATGCAGCCGTCGGGGCGGCCGGAGAATTCGCGCTCGTTGATGTGGATCCTGCCCTCGAAGTGGTGGCGCTTGCCCTCGCGCTCGTTGCCCCCGCGCTCGTTGCCGCGGCGCTCGTTGCCTTCGTTGCCCTTGCCTTCGTTGCCCTTGCCGTTGTTGCCGCCCTCGCCGCCCGTGGGGGCCTGGGCGGAGATGTCGGCCGGGGCCACCTGGGCCTGGGTCTGGGGGGCGGGGACGGCGGAGGCGTAGGTGATGCCGGTCGCGGTCAGTGCTGCGGCGGCTGCGACGGCCGTGGCGATCGCTTGGGAACGGGTCATGATCATGTCGCTTGTTCTCCTTCTCGGACTCAGAGACAGTCCCGCTGTGACAGCCGGTGCGTGATTGAACGTACTAACACCCCTTATTGCTGTCATATCGAGCGATTCGGGACCCCGGCTTCGTGGGGCTGATCGGGTATGCCGAGCTCCTTCACGCCGCCCCGAAAAGGAACTGACTGACCGTCAAATATAGGCTGCATGTGTGGGGTTGAATGGCCATTAGCCCTTGCAGGTGATCTTCTGACGTCTACTCACCCGCTGTGGGGGTGGGGCGCCGGGAAGTGTCGGCAAGTCGATGCTTGACATGTGGCCTGTCGTAGGTTCCAAGGGAGGCCGTGTGAAGGGTGGCTGACCGGCGAACGTGACCACGCACAGCAGGGTCCGTCCGGACCGGACGGTGACCGATACCGGCGGGCACGACCTGCCCGCCACGCCCCGGGCCGACCGTCCCGGGGGCCCGAGCGGGCAAGCGTCAGGACCTGTCCGGGTGCGATGGTCATCTGCGTGGACCGACCCGCCTCCTGCTGGGCGCCACCCGCACGATCAAAACGCCCGGGACAGCCCGCTCGGGACGGCGTACGCACCGCGGCGGGGGGACACCGACGGTATCGAGATGCCGCTGTGGCGCACCCGCTGGTCCGCGCCCGCCTCGGAGGGGTGCGAGCGCGTGCACCCTCCGGTCCTGCTCGTTTTCCACCAGGTCGGCAAGCGCTCCGCCAGGAGCTGGATGGCGAAGGTCGCCGCCGACTTCCCGCGCCCACTGGCAAGGCCGCTGGGACAGCGAGGATGGCTTCCACTCCTACGACGGCTGCATCCCGATCGTGGCGACCACGCTGGAGCTGCTGCGTGAGCACGGCCCGGCCGGGCCGGCGTTCTGGTGCTTCGGCCGCAAGGAGCGTCGGTCGCTGCTGGGCGCGATCGGCGGCCCCTGCCGGGACGCCGCCCTCGCCCGCCGCCGCACAGTCGCTCGGGAAGAGCAGCGTCGCCGCGAGGAACGGGAAGCTGCGGCACGGGAGGCGAGGCGGCCCGTGTGCACGGACTGCGGGCGGAAGTTCGGGGAACAGGCCGCTGCGCAGAAGGGCGGCAGCCGGCTCTCCCGCGTCCGCATCTGACCCGGGCAAGCCCCGCCACCGACGACGTGGCAAGCCCACGGCGCCTGCCGACGGGCGGAATGGGAACGATCAAGTCGCGTCCTCGGCGCTCGGCGTCGCCCAACCGGGCCGTTTGCGGGTCAGCCGCCTGATCATCAGCGTGATTGCCGCCCAGGTGATCAGCGACTCCGCGCGCTGGACCAGCTATTCGTAGTCCCGGGCGTGTCGGCGGGCGTGCATGATCTAGGCCGGCGACCCTCAACGACCCAATGGCTCCCGCTCTCCCCGGCGAGACCCAGGAAACGGTCCGCCGCCTCAACTTTCCCACGCCCACACCTGCTTCGTCAGGCATGCGCCCACGCATGGCGGTGACCGGGCCGATGATGTGACTCGTCCCTCCCGTCGGCTCGCGTGGGGCGCTACGGCACACGAGGTTTCTCATTGCCTCGCTACCTCGAAGTGATCAGATCGGGGTATCTAATTTTGGTTTGTCATGATTTTTCGTCAGGTGTCCTGTCGTGCTTGCGTCTTGTCGCGTGAGGGGTGCGGGGCGCTCTGCCGTGAGGAGAGGTGAACCCGCGAATGAGAACTCGTACTCGTGGACAGGGCGATCCGTCGTGGTATCGGGTCAGCCGTCGGTGGCCCGTGGCCGTGTTCAACAGGACCCTGGTCGGTGGGACGGTCCCGGTCGGTGCCGTCGGTGCGTCCGATCCGGTCGGCTCGGGTGGACGGCGTGGAGCGCGCGGTGTGGGGGTGGTACCGGTGGGGAGCGCGCTGCTGTCCGGTATGGCGCTGCTGGCGGCCACGGCCCCACCGGTGGCCGCCGCGCCGGTGGGGGCCGTGCCAGTGCAGGCGCAGAGGGCTGATCCGTCGCAGACTTTCACCTTCACCGGCGCTCCGCAGACCCTGACGGTTCCGGCGGGGGCGGTGGTGACGATCACCGCGGACGGCGCCGGCGGCGCCGACAACACCGGCACCCCCTGTTCCGTCACGGGGACCGGCGGGACGGGGGCGCGGGTGGTCACCACCCTCCCGCAAACCGCCGCGCCGACGACCTTCACCATCGACGTCGGCGGTACCGGCGGCAAAGGCTGCAACGGCACCGGGACGCCGGGTGCCGGCGGGTTCAACGGCGGCGTCCCAGGTGGGAGTTTTCCGCTCAGTGGTTTTCATTTTGAAGGTCCGGGTGGGGGCGGGGCCTCCAGCATCAGTACGGGCGGCTCCTTGCTGGTGGTCGCCGGGGGCGGCGGTGCCGCCGGCGGCACCGGAGCGGGCTCTGCGGGAGGGAACGGAGGCAACGGCGGGACAACGCCGGATGCCACCGGCGGTACCGCGGGAAGTGCCACCGGCCCCGGGGCTTCGCCGGGGCAGGGTGGGGGCGGTGGCAGCACCAGCACCAGTACCGGCGGTGCCAGCGGGGCCGCCGGCACCGTTCCATTCTGTGCGGTCACGAACGGTGGGCCGGGGAGCGGGTTCTCCGGTGCCACGGTCGGTACCGGTGGCACCGGGGGCAACTTCGGCGGCGGCTGCGCCGCCACTGCCATCGCTGGTGGTGGGGGCGGTGGAGGCGGGTACTTCGCCGGCGGGGGCGGCGGCAGCGGCGCCGTCAACAAAAGGGGCACCTCGGCGGGTGGGGGCGGTGGTGGTGGGGGCAGCAGCTTCACCGCCCCCACGGGTACCGGCACGAACTATGCGCTTTCGACGATGGGGACGGCGAACCACAACGGCCAGGTGACCATCTCCTACACGGTCCCGTCTTTGACCATCACCAAGACCCACACCAGGCACGTCACTCAGGGACGGGACGGCACCTACACCATGACCGTGGGCAACGCCGCCGGGGCCGCCCCGACCAATGGCACCATGGTCACCGTGCACGACACCCTCCCCGCCGGGCTCAGCGCCGACAGCATCCGTGGCGCGGGATGGAACTGCACCCTGAGCACCCTCACCTGCACCCGTAGCGACGTCCTCCCCGCCGGGAGCAGCTACCCTCCCATCACCCTGAAGGTCGACGTCTCCTGCAGGGCCCACGCCCAGGTGACGAACACCGCCACCGCCATGGGAGGCGGCGACACCACTACCCACACCGCCACCGACCTCACCAAGATCAAGCGCCACAAGCACGACGAGCGCTGCGAGCGCCACGACCACCGGTAACCCAACCGACCTGTGCCAACGGCGGGGCCCGTCCATCAGGACAGCCCTGCCGTTACCGCGCTGCTGATCAGTGGCGGGAGCTTCGCGAGCGTCAAAGTCGGCAGAGGTTCATCAGCGTGACGTCCGTGGGCAGAACGCCTAGCGTTGTACGGAGGGTCTGGGTGGCGTCGGCGAAGTGCAGCGGCGGGTCAGTAATCAGGTCAGCAGGCGTCGGCACCATCTCGACTTGGCCATGGCCCCGGACATCCGGCCGTCTTCGTCCCGTTCGGCGTGTCGGGCAGGGCTGCTGTCCGGCCGGGGTTGTGCAACGGGTTGCGCAACGGTGGTGCTTACGAGTCGCGCAACGGGTTACGCAACGAGGCACCCAACAGGTTGCCGGGGTTCGGCGCGGGCGGCGGTGTCAGGGCAGTTCACACCCCCTGGGTCAGCACCGCCCCGGCGGCGACACCTCTCTTTGCAGGAGAGAGGTCCCTCCTCATTCGCCCCCTCCCGGGCAGAGGCGTGATCGTGCCGCTGCGCCGCGTTACGGTGGTCGCCGGTTCAGACCGGTGTCGCCTCCGGTGCCGGACGAAGGGAGGCGAGCGGGGCCGGCCTTTGCCGACGCTGCGCAGCTGCTTCCAGCCGACCTCGGTGCGCGTGGTGGGCAGAGTGTCGAGTCGGCGACGCGGTAGAGCGCGACGCCGACGGCCCCGGGCCCGAGACGTCCCGAAACGGACCTCGATCGACTGGGCGGGCTTGATCCACCTCGGCCGCACAGATGCCCGACCGCCTGGAAGAAGCCAAGCTACGCGGCTGACGGCCCAGCGGATCCGCCAGCTCGCCGAGATCGACCCGGACCGGCCCTCCCTTTGGGCCAGAACCGAAGGCTGGACGGATGTACCCATCATTTCGACTGGCGCGTGCCGGAGCCGTACTTCCGAAATCGGTAGTCACGGCAGGGCCAGCGGACGGAGAGAATGAGGCCGCCGCAGGAAGGCTGAGAGAAGACCCGTGCTCGTCGGCTGGCTGGGAGTGCGCCATCGATGGAGCATAAAGGGTATATGGGTGTGCGACGTTCGTGGGATCACCTCCTGGAGCCACCATCAGGCCGTGGTCTGGTGGCGGTCCCGTTCGTGCTGATTGTGACGATCGCCGCGCTGGACATCTACACCGGGCGCGATATCCATCTGGGCCCCCTGCTGGTCGTCGCGCCCGCTCTGACCGCTTCCCTCGCCGGGCCACGGCTCACCGCTCTCGCCGGGGCCCTGGCAGTGGCGGTCCAGGTGCTCATCGCTGTCTTCCTCGGCGGACTGACCACGCCCAACCACGTGGCGCAGATCATCGCGCTGACCGCGCTCTCCGCCTTGGTGTTTTTCATGCGGTG
>NZ_JBHVFF010000133.1:0-22016 GCF_042801895.1 Streptomyces sp. NPDC057543
CGGACTCTGCCGTCCGGGCCCCCGAGCGGCTACCGCCAGCGGCTGACCTCGACGTTTTCCAGTACGCCGAGGGCGTCCGGTACGAGGATGGCCGCGGAGTAGTAGGCCGTCACCAGGTATGAGATGATCGCCTGCTCGTCGATGCCCATGAAGCGGACCGACAGGCTGGGCTCGATCTCGTCCGGGATGCCGGTCTGCTGGAGCCCGATGACGCCTTGCTCCGCCTCACCCGTCCTCATGCAGATGATCGACGTGGTCCGGGCGTCGGTGACCGGGATCTTGTTGGACGGGAAGATCGGCACGCCCCGCCAGGCCGGCACGTGGTGTCCCCCGACGTCCACGCTCTCCGGCACCAGACCGCGTTTGTTGCATTCGCGGCCGAACGCGGCGATGGCCCGCGGGTGGGCGAGGAAGAGCTTGGAGCCGCGGCGACGGGAGAGCAGTTCGTCCATGTCGTCGGGGCTGGGCACCCCGTCGTGCGGCTGGAGGCGCTGCCCGTAGTCGCAGTTGTTGAGCAGGCCGAACTCCCGGTTGTTGATCAGCTCGTGCTCCTGGCGCTCACGCAGCGCCTCGACCGTGAGCCGCAACTGCTGCTCGGTCTGGTTCATCGGCTGGTTGTAGAGGTCGGCGACCCTGCTGTGGACCTTCAGCACGGTCTGGGCGACGCTCAGTTCGTACTCGCGTGGCGCCGCCTCGTAGTCGACGTACGTGTGCGGGACGACGGCTTCGCCGACATGGCCGGCGGAGAGGTCGATCTCCGCTTCGCCGTACTTGTTGGTGCGCTGCTCCGGGATGCTGAGCAGCCCGGCGAGATGGGCGCGGAGCGATTCCGCGCGCTCGGCGAGGTTCAGCACATCGGCCCGGCGCAGCGTCAGCACCGTACAGGCGGTGACGGCACGGGCCGTGTACTCCCATACGGCGTCGCCGTCGATGAGGGCCTGGTCGCCGAAGTAGGCCCCGTCGGCGTGGACCCCGAGCACCGTCTCGGCCCCGTAAGGACCGGTGCCGACCTTCTGGACCTTGCCGTGCGCCAGCAGGAAGACGCGGTCCGCCGCGTCCCCGGAGTTGGCCAGCACCTGGCCGGCGGCGATGTCGCGCTGCTCGCACCGGCGGGCCAGCTCACCGAGCACCTCCTCGTCGCCGAACTCCCGCAGGGCGGGAAGCTCTCCGAGCTCGGCGGGGATGACCGAGACCCGGTCACCCGTCTGCACGAAGGTCACCCGGCCGTCCCCCACCGAGTAGCTCAGCCTGCGGTTCACCCGGTACGTGCCGCCCTGCACCTGCACCCATGGCAGCGTCTTCAGCAGCCACCGTGAGGTGATTTCCTGCATCTGCGGAGCGGACTTGGTGGTCGTCGCGAGGTTCCGCGCCGCCGCCGTGCCCAGACTCTGCTGCGGCGGCACCGGCGCGTTCTGAACCTCTTCACCAACGGACATCTGACGTCCTCTCGATCATCGGCTGACCTGCGCGAAGAAGCCTTTCAGCACGGAGAGTCGCCACGCCATTACACAAAAGAGTGTGACTATTCGGGCTTTGGGCTGGGCACGACGCTCGGCAACACCCATCCGGTGCCCGCGAGCACCGTTAATTTGCATCATCGATGCAAATTATCTAGCGTGACCGTCATGCGGCTGACGAGATTCACCGACGTGGCGCTGCGCGTACTGATGCGCCTCGCCGTCGTGGAGAACGAGGACCCGCCGACCACCCGGGAGGTGGCGGCGACCATGCAGGTGCCGTACACCCACGCCGCGAAGGTCGTGGCCAAGCTCCAGCACCTCGGCCTCGTCGAGGCACGCCGGGGCCGCGGCGGCGGGCTCAGCCTCACCGGAGCCGGCCGGTCCGCCTCGATCGGCGAACTCGTCCGGGAACTGGAGGGGCCGGGTGACGTCGTCGAATGCGAGGGCACCACACCCTGCCCCCTGCGCTCGGCCTGCCGGCTGCGCGGCGCCCTGCGCCAGGCGGAGGAGGCCTTCTACGCCTCGCTCGATCCGATCACCGTCTCCGAACTCGTCGCCTCCCCCACCGGACCGCTGCTGATCGGTATCAGCAGGGGCCGCCCGGGCGCCGACTGAGCCGGGACCGAACCACCACACACCTCCGCCCACCCCACATCCTCCGCACCACGTGCACCACCGCCCCGCTTCTCGCTGCCCAAAAATACGAATCTCACATACCAATTAAAGGTCAGGAGTCACCAATGCTCTCCGAGTCGTCGACCGCCACCGTCCGTGCCACCCTCCCCGCCGTGGGAGCGGCCATCGGAGACATCGCCGATCTCTTCTACCGCAAGCTCTTCGACGCCCACCCCGAGCTGCTGCGCGACCTCTTCAATCGAGGCAACCAGGCGTCCGGCGCCCAGCGTCAGGCCCTCGCGGGCTCCATCGCCGCCTTCGCGACCCAACTGGTCGAGCACCCGGACACCCGCCCCGACGTGATGCTCGGCCGGATCGCCCACAAGCACGCCTCGCTCGGCGTCACCGCCGCGCAGTACGACATCGTGCACACCCATCTGTTCGCCGCCATCGCCGAGGTGCTCGGCGACGCGGTCACCCCGGACGTCGCCGCCGCCTGGGACGAGGTCTACTGGCTGATGGCGGGCGCGCTGATCTCGATCGAGGAGCGGCTGTACGCACAACAGGGCGTCGTCGCCGGCGATGTGTGGCGCGAGTGGGAGGTGACCGCCCGGATCGAGGAGACCACCGATGTCGCCACTTTCCAGCTCCGCCCGGCCGACAACGCGGCCGCCCCCGACTTCCGCCCCGGCCAGTACGTCTCCGTACAGGTGGAACTCCCCGACGGGGCCCGCCAGATTCGCCAGTACAGCCTCTCCAGTGCCCCCGGCTCAACGCTGCGCTCGATCACCGTCAAGCGGGTGCACGGCGACGGCTCGCCCGACGGCGAGGTCTCCCGTCACCTGCACACCGAAGTCGGGGCCGGTGACCGGCTGCGGGTCTCCGCCCCGTACGGCGATCTCGTGCTCCACTCCTCGGACGCCCCGCTCCTGCTCGCCTCCGCGGGCATCGGCTGCACCCCGATGCTCTCGATGCTGGAACACCTCGCGGCGACCGGACACCGCGCCCCGGTCACCGTCGTGCACGGCGACCGCTCCCCCGCCGACCACGCGATGCGCACCGACCACGCCCAGCTCACCGGCAAACTCCCCGACGCCACCGCCCACTTCTGGTACGAGGACCCGGAGCCCGGCCACCCCGCCGACCGCACCGGACGAGTCGACCTGAGCGGTCTCACCATCGCCCCCGGCACCCACGCCTACCTCTGCGGTCCGCTGCCCTTCATGCGTGCCGTACGCACCCAGCTGCTGGCCCAGGGCGTCCCCGCGGCCGACATCCACTACGAGGTGTTCGGCCCCGACCTGTGGCTCGCCCAGGACTGAGCCTGCCGGGCCCGCTCCGCCACGGAGTGATCGCCAAGGACGGCACGGTCCACCTGGTCGGCTACGGCAGGGCCAACCATGCCGGGCTCGGCGACGACGACGTACCGCGCGCCGTCGTCGCCGAGAAGCGCCTCCCGTCCGCCAACGAGACCAATACCGACGGAAACAGACGCTTCTACGGCTTCGAGTGCGAAAATCCCGGCGACGGCGAGGATCCCTGGCCCGCCACCCGGCTCGAAGCCGTCGACAAGGCCGCCGCCCCGATCTGCCGTCACCACGGCTGGACCTCCCGCTCGGTGATCGGCCACAAGGAGTGGATGCCCGGCAAGGTCGACCCCCGCGGCTTCTCGATGGACTCCATGAGGAACCGGGTCCACAACCCCCTGAAGTGACCCGCGCCCGCGCCCCTCCGCACGGCACGCCACCGCACGGCGACAATTGCGGCATGCCCCCTTCCGAAGCTCTCGACCTCTCCCGCCTGCGGCCGGCACTCCCCTCGCCCCTGCAACCGGCCGAGGACGACCGCTTCGCACGCCGTGGCGTACGGCTGCTGCTCAAGCGCGACGATCTGATCCACCCCGATCTTCCGGGCAACAAGTGGCGCAAACTCTCCCCCAACCTGCGGACCGCCGCGGGGCGCACCGTGCTGACTTTCGGCGGCGCGTACTCCAACCATCTGCGGGCCACCGCAGCCGCCGGCCGCCTGCTCGGGTTCCCCACCGTCGGGGTCGTGCGCGGTGACGAACTGGCCGACCGCCCCCTCAACCCCTCGCTCGCCCGATGCGCCGCCGACGGGATGACCCTGCGTTTCGTGGACCGTACGACCTACCGCGCGAAGGCCGATCCAGAGGTCCTGGCGGGGCTGCTGAGCTCCTTCGGGGAGTGCTGCGTCATCCCGGAGGGCGGCAGCAACGCCCTGGCCGTACAGGGCTGTACGGAGCTGGGCCACGAACTGCGCGGCCGTGCCGATGTGGTGGCGGTGGCCTGCGGCACCGGGGGCACGCTCGCCGGTCTCGCCGCCGGTCTCGCACCCGGGCAGCGCGCCCTCGGCATCCCGGTGCTGCGCGGCGGCTTCCTCGGCGACGCGGTACGGGAACTGCAGCACGAGGCCTTCGGCGGACCGGCCGGGTCGTGGTCCCTGGACGAACGCTTCCACTTCGGCGGCTACGCCCGTACGACGCCGCAGCTGCACGCCTTCGCGGACGACTTCGAGCAGCGGCACGGGCTGCCCGTCGAGCGGCTCTACGTCGCCAAGCTGCTCTACGCGCTCACCACACTGGCCGAGGAGGGCGCGTTCCCTGCGGGAACCACGGTCGCGGCCGTCATCACAGGCCGCCCGTAGTCATCCCCTCATGGGCACATGCGCTCCTTATGAGCCCATGCGCCGAAGCCACATCCTCAAGGCGCCTCCGACTCCTCCCGGTAGGCCGCCGCCTCCTCCAGGTCGAGCCGTCTGAGCAGGGTGCGAAGCATCTCGTCGTCGATCTGCCGCTCGTCCCGCAGCCGTACGAAGACCTCGCGCTCGGCGTCGATCATTTCCCCGGCCAGGCGCCGGTACGTGTCGTCCGCCGACTCCCCGGTCAGCGGGTTGGCCGCGCCCAGCCGCTCCCACACGGCGTTGCGGCGGCGCTCCAGGACGGTGCGGAGTCGGTCGGTGAGCGGTCCCGGCAGAGAGTTGCGCCGGTCGGTGAGCAGCTCCTCCAGGCGTGTCTCGGCCGCCGTGGACGCCTCGCTCTGCGCCTGCGCCTCGGCCAGTGTCTCCGCCGTCGCGTCGCGTCCCGGCAGCTTCAGGACGCGCACCAGCAGCGGCAGGCTGAGCCCCTGGACGACGAGAGTGCCGATGACGGTGGTGAAGGTCAGGAACAGCACCAGGTTGCGGGCCGGGAAGGCGTGCCCGTCGGAGGTGACGAACGGGATGGAGAAGGCGATGGCGAGCGACACGACCCCGCGCATCCCGGCCCAGCCGACGATCAGCGGCGCCTTCCAGTTCGTCTCCGGCTCGCGCAACCTGATCCGTCTGGACAGCCACCGGGGCAGGTACGTCGCCGGATAGACCCAGAGGAAGCGGACCACGACGACGGCGAGGAACACGGCCAGCGCGTACCAGAGGGCGTCCGCCACCGCGTACGTCCCGAGCCCCTTCAGTACGAAGGGCAGCTGGAGTCCGATCAGCGCGAAGACCGCGGACTCCAGGATGAACGCGACCATCTTCCAGACGGCCGCCTCCTGGAGCCGGGTCGCGAAGTCGACCTGCCAGGACCGGTGGCCCAGATAGAGCGCGACGACGACCACGGCGAGCACGCCGGAGGCGTGCACGCGTTCGGCCGCCGCGTACGCCACGAAGGGGATGAGCAACGACAGCGTGTTCTGCAGCAGGGCTTCCTTGAGGTGCGTACGGAGCCAGTGCAGCGGCACCATCAGCGCCAGGCCGACCACGACGCCGCCGACCGCGGCCAGGAAGAATTCTCCGATCCCGGCCGCCCAGCTCATGCCCTCGCCGACGGCGGCTGCGAGCGCCACCCTGTAGGCGGTGATCGCGGTGGCGTCGTTCACCAGGGACTCCCCCTGCAGAATCGTCGTGACGCGGCCGGGGAGCCCGACCCGGCGTGCGATCGCGGCAGCCGTGACCGCGTCCGGCGGAGCGACGACCGCGCCGAGCACCAGCGCCGCGGTGAGCGGCAGGTCGGGCACGAGACGGTACGCCAACCACCCGACCGCGACGGTCGCGAACAGGACGTAACCGACGGAGAGCAGTGCGACCGGCCGGAGATTGGCCCGCAGATCGAGGTACGAACTGTCGACGGCCGCCGTGTAGAGCAGCGGCGGCAGCAGCAGCGGCAGCACGACGTGCGGGTTCAGGGTGTACGTCGGCACCCCGGGCACATACGAGGCGATCAGCCCCGCCGCGACCAGCAGTAGGGGGGCAGGTACGGGGGTGCGGCGGGCGGCCCCCGCCACAGCCGCACTGACAGCGACCAGTGCCACCAGCGGCAATGCGTCCATTTCACGGTCCTCGCATCCGTCGTAACCTGACAATCATGAGTGAATGCCCGCACGTGTCCGAGCTGCCGCGACCCGAACCGGCTCCGCTCAGCGAGACCTGCCTCGGCTGCCTCGCGGCGGGCAGCCACCCGGTGCAGCTGCGGCTCTGTCTGGCCTGCGGCCATGTCGGCTGCTGCGATTCGTCGCCGCTGCAGCACGCCACGGCGCACTTCAAGGAGACCGGCCATCCGGTGATGCGGAGCTTCGAACCGGGCGAGAGCTGGCGCTGGTGCTTCGAGGACGGTTCGATCGTCTGAGGTCTGGGTACGTCAAACCGGCGCCGGTTGTTCGTAATTGACCACCGCAGACCCCTACCCACTGTGTGTACTCATGGGCTTACCATGAGTGACAGTCATGGGTTGGGGCCTGGCGACACGGCATCATGGATCGCGATAGCGTCACCGGGCCAGAACCGAAGACGTACCGCATGGCTCCGGGGCACCCTTCCCGGATCCTCGAAAGAGTTTGTGCCACCTTGGAGGTGAGGGTGTCCCAGATCGCAGGCGAGCCCGGGAATCAGGACTTCGTAGAGGTCCGGCTGCCCGCTGCGGGTGCCTACCTGTCGGTGCTGCGTACGGCCACGGCCGGTCTCGCAGCGCGCTTGGACTTCACCCTCGACGAGATCGAGGATCTTCGCATCGCGGTCGACGAGGCCTGCGCGATCCTGCTTCAGCAGGCCGTGCCGGGCTCCGTCCTCAGCTGCGTCTTCCGGCTCGTCGAGGATTCTCTCGAGGTGACGGTGTCGGCGCCGACGACGGACGGCCGGGCGCCGGAGCGCGACACCTTCGCCTGGACGGTGCTCTCCGCACTGGCCGGAAAGGTCGACTCCTCGGTGGCCGATGACCGTACGGTCAGCATCAGCCTGTACAAACAGCGCGGCGCGGGACCCGGGCCGGCGTGAGCAACGGGAACGGGGACGGTCCTGTGCGGGACGAGACGATGCGACCAGGGGTGGTGCGCGCAGCAGGCATCCCGGAGCAGCAGGCCCTGCCCCATCCGGAGGACGGGGCGGACGGGCCTGCGGGCCGTACGATCGCGGTGGAGCAGTCGCAGGCGGAGCGGGCAGGCCAGATGAGCGAGCACGGGCACCACGATCCACACGACCGCAGCGGGGCGCGGGCGCTGTTCATCGAACTGCGCGAGCTTCCCGACGGGTCGCCCGAGAAGGCGGAGCTGCGCAATCAGCTGGTGCGGATGCATCTGCCGCTCGTGGAACACCTGGCCCGCCGGTTCCGCAACCGCGGCGAGCCGCTGGACGATCTGACCCAGGTCGCCACGATCGGCCTGATCAAGTCGGTCGACCGGTTCGACCCGGACCGCGGCGTCGAGTTCTCGACGTACGCGACGCCCACGGTCGTCGGCGAGATCAAGCGCCACTTCCGCGACAAGGGCTGGGCGGTCCGGGTGCCGCGCCGGCTCCAGGAACTGCGACTCTCGCTCACCACGGCGACCGCCGAGCTCTCCCAGCAGCACGGCCGCTCGCCGACGGTGCACGAGCTGGCGGAGCGGCTGGGCATCTCCGAGGAAGAGGTCCTGGAGGGCCTGGAATCGGCCAATGCGTACAGCACGCTCTCGCTGGACGTGCCGGACACGGACGACGAGTCCCCGGCGGTCGCGGACACGCTGGGCTCCGAGGACGAGGCGCTGGAGGGCGTCGAGTACCGGGAGTCCCTCAAGCCGCTGCTGGAGGACCTGCCGCCGCGCGAGAAGCGGATCCTGCTGCTGCGCTTCTTCGGCAACATGACCCAGTCGCAGATCGCGCAGGAGGTCGGCATCTCGCAGATGCACGTGTCGCGGTTGCTGGCCCGCACACTGGCGCAGCTGCGCGAGCGGCTGCTCGTCGAGGAGTAGCGCGAAGGGCCGATACGAGCGCGCGGGAGAGCGGGAGCGTCACGCCCGTGCGGTACGCGCGCCCCGGGGCGGTCGACGGCGCCCGAGGACCGCCTCCCGGGCCCCGGCTCAGGCGTCCGGGGTGGTGCCGCCGGACGTGGCCTCCGAGGAGGCGCCCGGGCGGCGGATGCCGAGTGCGTCGATCGTCGTCGGCCTGACCAGCTGGTAGAGCGCGGTCAGGACCACCGCGGCGAGGACGATCCCGGCCGGGATCAGCGCACCGTGGGACCTCAGCAGCGTCCAGGCCACCGGGAGCGCGATGATCTGGGTGATGAGCGCGGGGCCGCGGCTCCAGCTGCGCCGCCGCAGCAGGCCACGCGTGGCGATCAGCGGGATCAGGCCGAGCGCGATCAGCGTGAGGCCGCCCATCTCCGCCTGCTGCGGGCTCTCGGGGCGGCCGAGCAGCCCCATGACCAGCATGTAGACCCCGCCGAGGACGAGCGCCGCTCCCTCCAGGGCGGTGAGTCCGGCCACGAGCGTGATCCTGCTCGGCTTCGCCGGTTCGACCGACGGCAAGGGCGACGACGAGGAGGGCGTGTTCTGCTGAGTACTCACCCTTGCAGGTTGGCATCCCGGCGCCGCGAAAGCGAAGCCGGGGTGGGAACGCGCCCGGGCCGTCACCGAGCGTGAAGGTCATGGGGCAGGACTTCAGTGCGATACCGCGCGGTAGGTAGTCTGGCCGTCATGCGCGCACTTCTCGTGGTCAATCCAGCTGCTACCACCACCAGTGCGCGGACGCGTGACGTGCTCATTCACGCGCTGGCCAGCGAGATGAAGCTGGAGGCCGTGACCACGGAGTACCGGGGCCACGCCCGGGACCTGGGGCGGCAGGCCGCGGACTCCGAAGAGATCGACCTGGTGGTCGCCCTGGGCGGCGACGGCACGGTCAACGAGGTGGTCAACGGTCTGCTCCACAACGGCCCCGACCTGGACAAGCTGCCGAGCCTCGCGGTGGTTCCCGGCGGCTCCACCAATGTTTTCGCGCGTGCCCTGGGCCTGCCCAACGACGCCGTGGAGGCGACCGGCGCGATCCTGGACGCACTCGCCAACCGCACCGAACGTACGGTCGGTCTCGGGCTGGCGGCCGGCACCCCCGGCACGGAGGACGAGTCGGTCCCCGAGCGCTGGTTCACATTCTGCGCCGGGCTCGGATTCGACGCGGGCGTGGTCGGCCGGGTCGAACAGCAGCGCGAACGCGGCAAGCGGTCGACGCATGCGCTGTACGTACGTCAGGTGGTCCGGCAATTCCTGGAGGAGCCGCACCGGCGGCACGGGCTGATGACACTGGAGACGCCCGGGCGGGAACCGGTCACCGACCTCGCGCTGTCGATAATCTCCAACACGGCCCCCTGGACCTACCTGGGGAATCGCCCCATGTACGCGTCCCCGAAGGCCACCTTCGACACCGGTCTGGACGTGCTCGGACTGAAGCGGCTGTCCACACCGGCGGTCGCGCGCTACGGCACCCAGCTGCTCACTTCGAGCCCCGACAAGGGCCCTCGCGGCAAGCATGCCGTTTCACTTCATGACCTCACGGACTTCACCTTGCATTCAAAGGCTCCACTCCCCTTCCAGATGGACGGCGACCACTTGGGAGTGCGTACCAGCGTGACGTTCACAGGCGTACGCCGTGCACTGCGTGTGATTGTGTGAGTAGAAGAGACCAAAGTCCTTTAACTCGAACGTTTGGGCTGGACTCCACCCCATAGAAGTACGGCTGTGACCTAGTCGACACCGAGGAATCAAAAAAAACTTTCCAGAAGGGGTTGTATCCGCCGCTGAGGTTTGCGAATCTCTACATGGCGATCGGGACGGCCCGCAACAACGGCCTCCACTGAGAGCCAGAACCCCTCCTCACTGCACAGGACCACAACCAGTTCATCTGGGCGTCGGACCTTCATCTGCGGGGGGATTCGTGAAAGCGTTCACATTCACAAGCAACTGATGTAATACCAAGGAGAGGTAGCAGCCATGGACTGGCGTCACAACGCCGTTTGTCGTGAGGAAGACCCCGAGCTGTTCTTCCCCATCGGCAACACCGGTCCTGCGCTGCTGCAGATCGAGGAAGCCAAGGCCGTCTGCCGTCGCTGCCCCGTCATGGAGCAGTGCCTGCAGTGGGCGCTCGAGTCCGGCCAGGACTCCGGCGTCTGGGGTGGCCTCAGCGAGGACGAGCGCCGCGCCATGAAGCGCCGTGCGGCTCGCAACCGGGCGCGTAACGCCAGCGCCTGATCCGACGCCACCGCTACGAGCCTCAGCCAGGCGGCGCGTACAGAGCGTACGCACAACCCCGCCCCCCGAGTCGCAGCGCGCAGTACCCCCGAAGCGCATGCATGAACAGTGAGCCCGGACCGTGATCGACGGTCCGGGCTCACTGCTGTGTTCGCGTCGGCCGGTCGGCCGGCGGGGCTACTTATGGGCGCGGACCGGAATGTCGAGGACGACCTGGGTGCCGCGCTCGGGGGCCGGGACCATCCCGAAGCTCCCGCCCAACTCGCCTTCCACCAGCGTCCTGACGATCTGGAGCCCCAGATTGCCGGCGCGCTGCGGGTCGAAACCCTCGGGCAGACCGCAGCCGTCGTCCTGAACGGTGATCAGCAGCCGCGTCTCGGCGGAGGAGCCGCCGCGTACCGCCGACACCTCCACCGTGCCGGACTCGGCGAGGGTGAACGCGTGCTCCAGGGCGTTCTGCAGAACTTCGGTGAGCACCATCGCGAGCGGTGTGGCCACCTCGGCGTCGAGTATGCCGAAGCGGCCCGTACGGCGGCAGGTGACCTTGCCCGGGGAGATCTCGGCGACCATCGCGATGACCCGGTCGGCGATCTCGTCGAACTCCACTCGCTCGTCCAGATTCTGGGACAACGTCTCATGGACGATGGCGATCGAACCGACGCGCCGTACCGCCTCGTTGAGCGCCTCGCGGCCCTGCGCCGAGTCCATCCGGCGGGCCTGGAGCCGCAACAGGGCCGCGACGGTCTGGAGGTTGTTCTTCACCCGGTGGTGGATCTCCCGGATGGTGGCATCCTTGGTAATCAACTCCCGCTCGCGGCGGCGCAGTTCGGTGACATCCCGGAGGAGGACCAGGGAGCCGATCCGGACCCCCTTGGGCTTGAGCGGGATCGCCCGGAGCTGGATCACCCCGCCCGCGCACTCGACCTCGAACTCGCGGGGCGCGTAACCGCTGGCGAGTTTGACCAGGGCCTCGTCGACCGGGCCGCGGGAAGGGGCCAGTTCGGCGGTGATCCCGCCGAGGTGCTGGCCGACCAGGTCGGAGGCGAGGCCGAGGCGGTGGTACGCGGAGAGGCCGTTGGGGCTGGCGTACTGGACGACCCCGTCGGCGTCGAGCCTGACCAGCCCGTCGCCGACGCGCGGCGACGCGTCCATGTCGACCTGCTGGCCGGGGAACGGAAAGGTCCCGGCGGCGATCATCTGGGCCAGGTCGGAGGCCGACTGGAGGTAGGTGAGCTCCAGCCGGGACGGCGTGCGTACGGTCAGGAGATTGGTGTTGCGGGCGATGACCCCGAGGACCCGGCCCTCACGGCGTACGGGGATCGACTCGACGCGTACCGGAACCTCCTCGCGCCACTCCGGGTCGCCCTCGCGCACGATCCGGCCCTCGTCCAGCGCCGCGTCGAGCAGCGGACGGCGGCCGCGCGGTACCAGGTGGCCGACCATGTCGTCCTGATAGGAGGTGGGGCCGGTGTTGGGCCGCATCTGGGCCACGGAGACGTAGCGGGTGCCGTCGCGGGTGGGGACCCACAGCACGAGGTCCGCGAAGGAGAGGTCGGAGAGCAGCTGCCACTCCGAGACCAGCAGATGCAACCACTCCAGGTCGGTGTCACTGAGGGCTGTGTGCTGGCGGACGAGGTCGTTCATGGAGGGCACGTGTGCGAGCGTACCCGCGGACGGGTACGGGTTTCGAACCGAGCGGCCCGGCCGTACGTGCAAGGAGTACGGGCACCGGAAATTGCGGTGCTCCTACGGATGGACATGGGCGAATGGTCTAGTCCACAATGCTCAAGACAGAGCTTCCGCTCTCCCCGCACAGGAGAGTGGATCGAGGCACCCGCGCTCTCTGCCCTGACCGCGCAGGCGCCTCTCCCCGGCCGGGGGCACCGCACACCGCCGGCCGAGCGGACCGTCCGACGCCCAGGCGATGGCCGGTCCGACTCCGGGCTGCGGCGCCGAACGGGCCGAGGGTCCCGTCCCGGCGCCGCGGCCCGCGGGTGTTTCCACGGGGCCGGGCAGGGGTCGCCGCCGGAGGTGCCCGCTGCGACGACCAGGGTGTCCCGGAGGTCCGGTTCGACGCCCTACGCGATCCCGGCGACCTCCTCGTCGAGCCCGGGCGCGCCCCGGCCGAGGATGCGGCGCAGCGCCGCATCCTGTTCGGGCATCTGGCCGGACGGGATCGGCCTGGCCGCTTGCCTCCCCCGGCAAAAAACATGACGGACGGGCACCTGTCGGCAAAGTGCGGCCGGGACGGGCAAGGCTGCCATGTCCGTGTTACCTGGTTCTGCTAGATTGGACCACGATTGGTCTATACCACATTGACTCGACTCCTCAGATCGGCAGGCCCCGCGTGGAAGTTGTCATCGTCCCGGACGCCAAGGCAGGCGGCGAACTCATCGCAGAGGCCATCGGCGCACTGCTGAGCCGCAAGCCCGACGCCCTTCTCGGCGTTGCCACCGGCTCTACCCCGCTGCCCATCTACCAGGCGCTGGCGGCCAAGGTCCGCTCCGGCGCCGTGGACGCCTCGCACGCCCGCATCTGCCAGCTCGACGAGTACGTCGGGCTGCCTGCGGGCCACCCCGAGTCCTACCGCTCCGTGGTGCTGCGCGAGGTCGTCGAACCGCTCGGCCTGTCCGAGGCGTCCTTCATGGGCCCGGACGGCTCCGCCGAGGACGTCCTGGCCGCCTGCCAGGCGTACGACAAGGCGCTCGCCGAAGCCGGCGGGGTGGACCTGCAGCTCCTCGGCATCGGCACTGACGGTCACATCGGCTTCAACGAGCCGTGCTCCTCGCTCGCGTCCCGCACCCGGATCAAGACGCTCACCGAGCAGACCCGGATCGACAACGCGCGCTTCTTCGACAACGACATCACGCAGGTACCGCACCACGTGATCACCCAGGGCATCGGCACCATCCTGGAGTCCCGCCACCCGATCCTGCTCGCCACCGGCGAGGGCAAGGCGGACGCCGTGGCGCAGACGGTGGAGGGGCCGGTGGCCTCGATCGTGCCCGCGTCCGCGCTGCAGCTGCACCCACACGCGACGGTGGTGGTGGACGAGGCCGCGGCGTCGAAGCTGAGGCTGGCGGACTACTTCCGCGCCACGTATGCGGCGAAGCCGCTGTGGCAGGGGCTGTAGTCGTCCCGGACGCGGCGAGAGGGCCGGGGGACCCGTGGTGGGTGTCCCGGCCCTCTCGTGTGCCGTGGCGTGTCCGGGGACTGCTCTGCCCTCGAACACCGGACGGGCTTGATTCGGCCCCCGGGTGACGGGGAGGCATCCCTACCGGGGAGACGAGTTTTGTCCTCGATCGCCGGACCGGCTTGATTGGCCGGAGGAGGGTGTGACGGGACTGGATTGCCCGAGGCCGGTGTGACGGGAACGGATTACCCGAGGCCGGTGTGACGGGCTTGATCGGCCGGAGGCGGGTGTGACGTGGCCCCTCGTTCCGCGTCACGCCCCGCTTCCGGGCCTCGGAGCTCAGGCCCCACGGGCTTCCGTGCCCCCGGCGATGACCTCCGCTGCCGCCAGGCCGCACACGCGGGCCGCGCCATGGGTGGCGATGTGCAGGGCGCCCCTGGGGGCCGCCTGCGGGACGCCCATTTCGACCACGACCGTGTCCGGGCGCTGCGCCACCAGGCCGTCGATGGCCTCGGCCGTCCAGGCGTGACGGTGGACGTCGCGGACGACCACGACGATGCGCCGCTCCCCCGCGGCCCGCAGCAAGGCGGCCACGGGTGCCTCGGTCTCGCTGCTGTACGTGTCGGTCTCCGTGCCCGGCACCAGTCGGCCCAGCTCCGCCGCGACACCCCAGGGCGTCTCGTCGCCGACCGCGATGTTCGAGGCGGAGGTGAACGCCGCGACGTACGCCGGTTCGGTCAGCGGCCCCGCGGAGCCGGTCACCCGCACCGCGCGGCGGGCGGCGACCAGGCCGATGTCGGAGCCGACTCCGGCGCCGGGCGCGGTCCCCTCCTGCGCTGCCGAACCCGACTCCGAACCGGCCCTCTTGGCCCCCTGCGTCCAGGACGCGAGGGCGCGTACCCGTGCGGCCGCGTCCGCGAGCCGCTCCTCGGCGAGCTCACCGCTGCGCACCGCTGCCACCAGCGCGTCACGCAGCCGCTGCACCGTGCCGTCGTCCTCGAGCCCGCCACCGACACAGAGGGCGTCGGCCCCGGCGGCGATCGCGAGGACGGAGCCCCGCTCGATGCCGTACGTCGCCGCAATGGCCTGCATCTCCACGGCGTCGGTGACGATCAGGCCGTCGTACCCCAACTCCTCGCGCAGCAGACCGGTGAGGATCCGTGGGCTCACTGTCGCGGGGCGGTCGGGGTCGAGAGCGGGCAGCAGGATGTGCGCACTCATCACGCATTTGGAACCCGCGGCGATGGCGGCCCGGAAGGGCACCAGTTCACGCGCGTACAGCGTCTCCAGGTCCACGTCGATGCGCGGCATCGCGTGGTGCGAGTCGATCGCCGTGTCGCCGTGCCCGGGAAAGTGCTTGGTGCACGCGGCGACTCCGGCGGCCTGGAGGCCCTCGATGTACGCGGCGGTGTGCCGGGCCACGAGTTGGGTGTCGGCGCCGAAGGACCGCACGCCGATGACCGGGTTGCCCGGGTTGGAGTTGACGTCGGCGGACGGCGCCCAGTTGAGGTTGACGCCGCACTCGGCCAGCCGGCGGCCCAGTTCCTGGGCGACCGCGCGGGTCAGCGCCACGTCGTCGACGTGGCCGAGCGCGAGGTTACCGGGGAAGGAGGAGCCGGTGCGCACCTCCAGGCGGGTGACGTCCCCGCCCTCCTCGTCGATCGCGACGAGGAGGTCGTCGCGCCCGGCCCTGAGCTGGGCGGTGAGCGCGGCGACCTGCTCCGGCGTCCGGATGTTTCGGCCGAACAGGGCGACGGAGGCGAGGCCTTCGTCGACCCGGCGCAGCACCCAGTCCGGTGCAGTGGTACCGGTGAATCCGGGCTGCAGGACGGCGAGGGCGTCGCGGGTGACGGTGTCCGTGGTGGATACAAGGGTGGACATGGAGCGGTGTTATCCCTTCACGGCGCCGTCGGTGAGACCGCTGACGGCCTTGCGCTGCAGGTAGATGAAGAGGACCAGGATCGGGATCGCGAAGAGCGAGGAGGCGGCCATGGTCGCGCCCCAGTCGTCACCGAACGCGGTCTGGAACTGGGAGAGCCACAGCGGCAGGGTCTGCGACTCGATGTCCTTGTTGAGGATGAGGACGAGCGGGAATTCGTTCCAGGCGGTGATGAAGCCGAAGAGCGAGGTCGCCATCAAGCCGGGGCCGAGCAGCGGCAGGATCACCTTCATGAAGGCCTGGGGGCGGGTGCAGCCGTCGACCATGGCCGACTCCTCCAGTTCCTTGGGCACGGCGGCAACATAGCCGCGCAGCGTCAGGATCGTGAAGGGCAGGACCATCATCATGTAGAAGGCCGTCAGCGGGACCAGGCTGTTCAGCATGTCCGTGTCGCGGACGAGCATGTAGACCGCGATGACCATGACTTCCCAGGGCGCCATCTGCGCGACCATGAAGGTCAGCAGGATGCCTCGCCGGCCCTTGAAGCGCATGCGCGCCATCGCGAAGGACGCCAGCAGCGCGATCACGAGTGAGGCAGCCACGGAGATCAGGGTGACGGTGAACGAGTTCCCGACCAGGGTCCAGAAGTGGTCCGCCCGGACAGCCTTCTTGAAGTGCTCGAAGGTGATGTCGGTCGGGAACCACACCGGGGTGTCGGTGATGATGTCGCCGGTCGGCTTGAACGCCGTGCTGAACATCCAGTAGACAGGGAAGGCGAAGCCTATGAAGAGGACGACAGCCGTCGCGTTGGGCCAGATCCGGCCGAACAGTGAGCGCCTCACAGCTCGTCCTCCTCTTGCTTCAGTACCGTGCGCAGGTAGTAACCGGTCAACGCCAGCAGGACGATGATCGTCAGGAACGAGATGGCGGCACCCATGCCGAAGTGCTGGTTGCCGACACCTTCGACGAAGGCGTAGACGGGCAGGGTCTCGGTGAGCCGGTCGGGGCCGCCGCCGTTGATGGCGAAGAGCTGGGCGAAGGACTTGAAGACCCAGATGACTTCGAGGAACGTCGTGGCCAGCAGGAACGGCTTGAGGAACGGGAGCGTCACCGAGGTGAAGCTCTTCCAGGTCCCGGCGCCGTCGAGCGAGGCGGCCTCGTACAGCTCCTTGGGGATCGTCGTGGACGCGGCGTACAGGTTGATCGCCACGAACGGGATGGACTGCCAGACGATCACCAGGGTGACCAGTGAGAAGGTGGAGAACTGGCTGCTCGTCCAGTTGTAGTCGGCCATCGAGTGCCAGCCGAGGCTGTCGAGCACGTAGTTGACGACACCGAAGCGCTGGGCGAACAGCCACTGGTACACCGTGGTCGCGGCGATGATCGGCATGGCCCAGGCGAGGACGAGGCCCAGCATGAGCAGCAGGCGCATCTTCTTGCCGAGGCGGGCGAGCAGCAGGCCGACCAGCGTCCCGAGCAGCATGATCAGGACGACGTTGGCGGCGGTGAAGAAGACCGAACGTTCGACGACCTTCCAGAAGTCCGAACTGCCGAGGACCTCCTTGTAGTTGTCGACGCCGTTCCACTCGGTCAGGTGTTGGATCAGCTGGCGCGGGTTGAGGTTCTGGAACGACAGCATGCCGTTCTTGACCAGTGGGTAGCCCAGCAGCAGCGCCGTGGCGAGCAGTGCGGGCAGGAGGAGCAGGTACGGGGCCGAGCCTGAGCCCCGCTTCGTTCGCAAGGCGGCTGGGCCGCCGGGAGGCGCGTCATCCTTGCGGACACCGGCTGCCGGGACCGAGTCCACTCGTTCGGTCTGCACTGACATGCTCGCCATCTCTTCTTGGGCCGTACACGTTCAAGACACGCGGGCGCGCCGGGGGGGCGGTCGGTCCCCGTCCCCCGGCGCGTGCGATCAGCTCTTCTGCGAGAGACGCTTGTTGATCTCGGCCTCGACCGCCTTGGCGGCATCCTCGGGGCTCTTGCCGTTCAGCACCGAGGTCATGTAGCTCTTGATCGGGTTCGGCGCGTTCTCGACCGCGGCCCACTCGGGGATGAGCGGGGTGGTGCCACCGGCGGAGGCGGCCGGGGCGGCGGCCTCGGCGGCGCCGTTGCCGGTCAGGTTGGAGTTGAGCGACTCCTTGTTCGGGATGACGCCGTTCTCCTTGGCCAGCTGGCCCTCGAACTGGTCGGACAGGGCGAGCTTCAGGAACTCCTTGGCGAGGTCCTGCTTCTTGCTGCCCGCGGCGACCGCGAAGTTGGAGCCGCCGAGGAAGACGCCCTCGGGCTTCTCGGCGGTCTCACCCGGGATGGTGAAGTAGCCGATGTCGCTCTCGATGGCCTTGTTGGCGGCGATGGCCGTGCCGGCCTCCCAGCCCATGCCGATGAAGGCACCGACGTTGCCCTTGGCGAAGACCTCGGCCTGCTGCGGGGTGGCCTCGTCCTTGTCCTTGGGGGCCTTGGAGTACGACTGGTACTTCTTGTAGAGCTCCATGGCCGCGGTGACCTTGGGGTCGGAGAGGTTGGAGACGTACTTGTCGCCTTCCTTCTTCACCAGGTCGGCACCCTGGCCGATGGTCAGGCCGTCGAAGAAGTACCAGTTCTGGCCGGGCAGGTAGATCGGCTCGGCCTTGCCCTTCTTCTTGATGGCGTCGAGGTCCTTGAAGAACTCGTCACGGGTCTTCGGGGTGTCCTTGATGCCGGCGTCGGCCCAGACCTTCTTGTTGTAGATGACGACGCGGTTGGCGAAGTACCACGGGGCGGCGTACTGCTTGCCGTCGAAGACCGAGGACTGGTTGAGGGACTCGGTCCAGTCGCCGCCGATCTCCTTCTTGAGGTCGCTCAGGTCGGAGAGGCCACCGGTGGCCGCGTAGGCGGGGGTCTGGGTGTTGCCGACCTCGATGACGTCCGGCGGGGTCGACTCGGAGAGCGCGGTGGTGATCTTCTGCTGAATGCCGTCCCACTTCTGGGTCTCGAACTTCAGCGTGGCGCCGGTCTTCTTCTTGAAGGCCGCGGTCAGGTCCTTGGTCCAGCCGGGAGGCGTGGAGCCGTCCATGGCCCAGACGGTGAGGGTCTCACCCTTGTAGCTGTCCGGGCCGGTCTTCTTACCGCTGTCGCTGCCGCCGTCGTCGGACCCGCACGCCGCCAGGCCGATCATCATGCCCGCGACGCCGATCGCCGCGATGAGCTTGCGCTTCACGCCAAACCCTCCTCAGGGATACTGCAACCCCGCCCACCGCGAAGACATTCGACGAGTACTGCTGGGGCTGGACCTGGTCTTTAATGGTTTAGACCAGTACCGGGAGCTTGGCCTAGACCTTTAGGGGTGTCAAGGGTGTATAAGAAGTGCACTCGCGTCCGTTATAGGACCGACATCTAAGGGAGGGCGACGTCCCGTGACGGGACCGTGCCACCATGTGAGCCGCGACAGACGGAGGAGCCGGTGACGGCAGCAACACAGCAGTCGGGAAGGCGGGCCATGGGTGCCGACGGGGGCAGTACGGAGAACGAGACGGGCGCGACCACGCGGACGGCGCGCGTACCGAAGTACTACCGGCTGAAGCGTCATCTCCTGGAGATGACGGACACCATGCCGCCGGGCACTCCCGTGCCCCCCGAGCGGACCCTGGCAGCCGAGTTCGACACCTCGCGCACCACCGTGCGCCAGGCCCTCCAGGAACTGGTCGTCGAGGGTCGGCTGGAGCGCATCCAGGGCAAGGGGACCTTCGTCGCCAAGCCGAAGGTCTCCCAGGCCCTCCAGCTCACCTCGTACACCGAGGACATGCGCGCACAGGGACTGGAACCGACGTCCCAGCTGCTGGACATCGGTTATGTCACGGCCGACGACACGCTCGCCGGGCTGCTCGACATAACGACCGGTGGCCGAGTGCTGCGGATCGAGCGGCTGCGGCTCGCCAGCGGGGAGCCGATGGCGATCGAGACCACCCACCTTTCGGCCAAACGCTTTCCCGCGCTGCGCCGTTCACTGGTGAAGTACACCTCTCTCTACACGGCACTGTCGGAGGTGTACGACGTACGGCTGGCCGAGGCCGAGGAGACCATCGAGACCTCGCTCGCCACCCCGCGCGAGGCCGGGCTGCTCGGTACGGATGTGGGCCTGCCGATGCTGATGCTTTCGCGGCATTCGCTGGACGGACGGGGCGAGCCGGTGGAGTGGGTGCGCTCGGTCTACCGCGGCGACCGGTACAAGTTCGTGGCCCGCCTTAAGCGGCCGACGGACTGAACCCGCCGCGGCGACCGACTGCTCCCGGTCACCGCACTCCGTACGCACAGCCACATCGGCCCCCGTGGAATCCGCCACTCCACAGGGGCCGTTCGCACGCCCTGGCCCGGACCAACTCTCGTACGTTTGGCAATATTCCGAACATTCGAGCCCACTCACGGGACCGTTGCCGGACCGCAATGCGGACAGGGGGTGACGGTGACCGGAAGCCTCCCCTAGATTTCCTGCGCATTACACCAGGTGATCAGCGAGGGGACGGAGTCGCCGCATGTCAGCAGACCCAGAAGGAAAACCACCGACCGTCACACCGGTGCGCGTGGTCATTGCCCTCTGTCTCATCGCGCCGTTCGTGGCGATGCTCTGGGTGAGTTCGTACGCGAAGGTGGACCCCACCTTCATCGGCATTCCGTTCTTCTACTGGTACCAGATGCTCTGGGTGCTGATCTCCACCGCGCTCACGATGATCGCGTACAAGCTGTGGCAGCGTGACCAGCGCGCCCGCAAGGGGGGTGCGTCAGCATGAAGGACGGCGTGAACGGCGTCGCTCTCGGCGTCTTCATCTTCTTCTTCGTGGCCGTCACGGTCATGGGCTTCCTGGCGGCACGCTGGCGCAAGGCCGAGAACGAGGCCAGCCTCGACGAATGGGGCCTGGGCGGACGGTCGTTCGGCACCTGGGTGACCTGGTTCCTGCTCGGTGGCGACCTCTACACCGCGTACACCTTCGTCGCCGTGCCCGCGGCGATCTACGCGGCGGGCGCGGCCGGCTTCTTCGCCGTGCCGTACACCATCCTCGTGTACCCGCTGATCTTCACCTTCCTGCCGCGGCTCTGGTCGGTCTCGCACAAGCACGGCTACGTGACCACCTCGGACTTCGTCCGCGGACGCTTCGGCTCGAAGGGGCTCTCGCTGGCGGTCGCCGTCACGGGCATCCTCGCCACGATGCCCTACATCGCGCTCCAACTCGTCGGCATCCAGGCGGTGCTGGACGTGATGGGCGTCGGCGGCGGTGAGAACACCCACTGGTTCATCAAGGACCTGCCGCTGCTGATCGCGTTCGCGGTGCTCGCCGCGTACACCTACTCGTCCGGTCTGCGGGCGCCCGCGCTGATCGCGTTCGTCAAGGACGGGCTGATCTACCTGGTCATCGCGGTGGCGATCATCTACATCCCGATCAAGCTCGGCGGCTTCGACAACATCTTCGCCAAGGCAGGCGAGGCGTTCTCGCAGACCAACCCGGCGACCGGCAAGCCGCGCGGCGCGCTCGCGCCGGGCGAGGCGGGCCAATGGGGTTACGCCACCCTGGCGTTGGGCTCGGCGCTGGCGCTGTTCATGTATCCGCACTCGATCACGGCGACGCTCTCCAGCCGCAGCCGCAATGTGATCCGGCGCAACACCACGATCCTGCCGCTGTACTCGCTGATGCTGGGCCTCCTGGCGCTGCTCGGCTTCATGGCGATCGCCGCCGGGATCAAGGTCGACAACGGCCAGTTGGCCATCCCGCAGCTGTTCGAGAACATGTTCCCGGACTGGTTCGCGGGCGTCGCGTTCGCCGCCATCGGCATCGGCGCGCTGGTGCCTGCCGCGATCATGTCGATCGCCGCGGCGAACCTCTTCACCCGCAACATCTACAAGGACTTCCTGAAGCCCGACGCGACCCCGGAGCAGGAGACCAAGGTCTCCAAGCTGGTGTCGCTGCTGGTGAAGGTCGGCGCGCTCGCCTTCGTCCTCACCATGGACAAGACGGTCGCGATCAACTTCCAGCTGCTCGGCGGGATCTGGATCCTGCAGACGATGCCGGCCCTGGTCGGCGGCCTGTTCACCCGCTGGTTCCACCGCTGGGCGCTGCTCGCGGGCTGGGCGGTCGGCATGGTGTACGGGACGGTGGCCGCGTACGGCGTCGCCAGCCCGACCCAGGCGCACTTCGGCGGCTCGTCCAAGGAGATCCCGGGGATCGGCGAGATCGGCTACATCGGTCTCACGGCGTTCGTGCTGAACGCCGTGGTGACCGTGGTGCTCACCTTCGTCCTGAACGCCGTGAAGGCGCCCGCCGGGGTCGACGAGACCTCGCCGGCCGACTACACGGCCGACGCGGGCGACAAGGGCGTCCAGGTGGAGCTCCCGCCGGCCACGGCAGGGGCGCCGGGCGGCGGCCACTGACGGCCGCTCCCACAGCCGCACGGACGGCCCGTCGAGCCCCCTCCAGCGG
>NZ_JBHVFF010000134.1:0-21952 GCF_042801895.1 Streptomyces sp. NPDC057543
CCCCGTGCGAGCGGCACGGGGGCTTCCGTCATGCGGATGCGTCATCGCGTGGGTGTCATGCGTCCATATGGGTCATGGGCGTGGGGTCGGGGGCGTCCTCACCGTAGGTGCGGTGCAGAAAACGGATCAGCGGCGCGTTGTCGAACTGCACCACCTCCACGCCCTCCTTCGAGCGGAGCTCCACGACCAGCTGGGTCCGGCCGCACGGCCACACCCGGATGCCGCCGCGTTCGGCGGGGGAGCGCAGTCCGCGCTCCAGCAGGTCGCGGCTGAAGGCCCAGTCGATGCCGCCGGGGAAGGCGACATGGACGGTGCGCGGGTCCACGTCGGCGTCGTACAGCAGGTCGACCGGTACCGCCGGGAGGTCGGGGGTGTCATTGACGAGCCAGGCCTCGGCCTGTTCATGAATCACGGGGGGCATGGCCGACTCCTCCAGTCTGTTCTTGTTTGTCATCCAATGTCCCATATTTCCCACTGCAGGCGCGGTGAGGTTTCCCGTCGGGGGAGCTGGGAGGCGGCCAGCTGTGACAGACCCGCTCTTGCGAAGCATTCGCAACAAGGCCCTATCATTGAGCGGTTCACGACACCGTCCGCGGTAACGAAGGATCGCAGGAAGCGGAGCCCCCATGCATGTACCCGACGGATTCATCGACGCCCCCGTCTCCGCCGCCGCCGGAGTCGTCGCCGCGGGCGCCGTCGCCGTCAGCCTGCGGGGCGCCCGCCGCGAACTGGACGAGCGCACCGCGCCGCTCGCCGGTCTGGTCGCCGCGTTCATCTTCGCCGTGCAGATGCTGAACTTTCCGGTCGCCGCGGGCACCAGCGGGCATCTGCTGGGCGGGGCGCTCGCCGCGATCCTGGTCGGGCCGTACACCGGGGTGCTCTGTATCTCCGTCGTCCTGCTCATGCAGGGCATCCTCTTCGCCGACGGCGGTCTCACCGCGCTCGGCGTGAACGTGCTCGACATGGGCATCACGACCACCGTCGTCGCGTACGCCCTCTTTCGCGGGCTGGCCCGCGTCCTCCCGCGGACCCGTCGCTCCGTGACGGTCGCGTCCTTCGTCGCCGCCCTGGTCTCCGTACCGGCCGCGGCCTGCGTCTTCACGCTGATCTACTGGATCGGCGGCACCACGGACATCTCGATCGGCAAGGTCTTCACCGCCATGGTCGGGGTCCACGTCCTCATCGGAATCGGCGAGGCCGTGATCACCGCGCTGACCGTCGGCGCCGTCGTCGCCGTACGCCCCGACCTGGTCCACGGTGCCCGCGGACTCACCGCCCCGCTCAAGCTCCGGGTCGACGGCGAGCTCGTCGACGTCCCGGCCCGGCAGCCCGTCGCCCCGGTCGCCGCCCGCTCCACCCGGGGACTCTGGGCCACCGGCCTGGTCACCGCCCTCGTCCTGGCGGGCTTCGTCTCCTTCTACGCCTCCGCGAGCCCCGACGGCCTGGAGAAGGTCGCCGCCGACCAGGGCATCGACAAGAAGACCGAGGAGCACGCCGCCAAGGACTCCCCGCTGGCCGACTACGGCGTCAAGGACATCTCCGACGCCCGCGTCTCCGGCGGCCTCGCCGGGGTGATCGGGGTCGGTGCCACGATCGTGGTCGGCAGCGGGGTCTTCTACGTGATCCGCCGCCGCCGCACGCCGGCCGCGCCCACCGGCTCCGCGCACGACCGGGAAATGGTCTGACATGGGCGCCGGGCATGCGCACAAGCTCTACCGGCACGGGCACTCGCCCGTCCACGACCTGCCGCCGCACTGCAAGCTCGCCGCCGCCTTCTGCTTCGTCGTGGTCGTCGTCTCGACGCCGCGCGAGGCGGTGTGGGCGTTCGCGCTCTACGCGGTACTGATCGGCGCCGTCACGGCACTGGCCCGCATCCCCGCGGGCTTCCTGCTGGGGCGGCTGCTCATCGAGGTGCCGTTCGTCGCGTTCGCGCTGCTCATGCCGTTCGTGGTGCCCGGCGACCAGACCCACGTCCTCGGCCTCTCCGTCAGCGTCCCCGGCCTCTGGGGCGCCTGGAACGTCCTGGCCAAGGGCACCCTCGGCGTCGCCGCCTCCGTGCTCCTCGCCTCCACCACCGAACTGCGCGCGCTGCTGCTCGGCCTCCAACGGCTCAAACTGCCGCCGCTGCTCGTCCAGATCGCGTCCTTCATGATCCGGTACGGCGATGTCATCACCGACGAGATGCGCCGGATGTCGATCGCCCGCCGCTCCCGCGGCTTCGAGGCCCGCGGGATACGGCAGTGGGGCGTTCTGGCCAAATCGGCGGGCGCGCTCTTCATCAGGTCGTACGAGCGCGGCGAACGTGTCCACCTCGCGATGGTCAGCCGCGGTTACGCCGGTTCCATGCCGGTCATCGACGAGGTGACGGCCTCCCGGACCCAGTGGGCGTACGCCGCCGCCCTCCCCGTCCTCGCCCTCACGATCTGTCTGCTGGGATGGACCCTATGAGCCTGCACACCGCCCCCGCGCCGTCGCTGGAGGTCAGCGGCCTCGCCTACGCCTACCCCGACGGCCACCAGGCACTCTTCGGCGTGGACCTGACCGTCGACCGGGGCGAACGCGTCGCCCTGCTCGGTCCCAACGGAGCCGGCAAGACCACCCTCGTCCTCCACCTCAACGGCATCCTCGACGCCGGCGCGGGCACCGTCCGGGTCGCCGGTCTCCCCGTCGAGAAGCGCAACCTCGCCGAGATCCGCCGCCGCGTCGGCATCGTCTTCCAGGACCCCGACGACCAGCTCTTCATGCCCACCGTCCGCGAGGACGTAGCCTTCGGCCCCGCCGCGTCCGGGCTGCGCGGCGCCGCACTGGAGGAGCGCGTCACCGAAGCGCTCACACAGGTCGGCATGGCGCAGTACGCGGACCGGCCGCCGCACCACCTCTCCTTCGGCCAGCGCCGCCGCGTCGCCGTCGCCACCGTCCTCGCCATGCGGCCGGAGATCCTCGTCCTGGACGAGCCGTCCTCCAACCTGGACCCGGCCTCCCGGCGCGAGCTCGCCGACATCCTGCGGTCCCTGGACGTCACCGTGCTCATGGTCACGCACGATCTGCCGTACGCCCTGGAGCTCTGCCCGCGCGCGGTCGTCCTGAGCGAGGGCGTCATCGCCGCCGACGACCGCACCCAGGACCTGCTCTGCGACGAGGAACTGATGCGCAGCCACCGCCTGGAGCTGCCCTTCGGCTTCGACCCGCGTTCCGTGACCGTGGATTCGAGGTGACCCGCCACACCTGCGACCTGCGACGGGATGCACCATGGGGGGATGAGCGGGAGCGCAGGAACAGGTGTGGACGTACGGGGCACGGTGGCTGCCGGATTCGAACCGGTCCGGGACGCCTTCGTCCGTAACTTCGAGCAGCGCGGCGAACGCGGCGCCGCAGTCACGGTCTACCGGGACGGGCGCAAGGTCGTCGATCTGTGGGCCGGCACGAGAGACGTCGACGGGGCCGAGCCGTGGGCCGTCGACACCGTGCAGATCGTCCGCTCGGCCGGCAAGGGCATCGCCGCCGCCGTGCCGCTGCTGCTGCACCAGCGCGGCCAGGTCGATCTCGACGCCCCGGTCGGCACGTACTGGCCGGAGTTCAAGGCGGCCGGCAAGGAGCGGGTGCTCGTCCGCCACCTCCTCGCCCACCGGGCCGGCATACCCGCGCTCGACTGCCCCCTGACCCCCTCCGAGGCGGCCGACGGGATCACCGGTCCGCAGGCCGTCGCGGCCCAGCGCCCCCAGTGGGAACCCGGCACCGACCACGGCTACCACGCCCAGACCTACAGCTGGCTCATCGGCGAACTGGTGCGCCGGGTCACCGGCCGCACCGTCGGCCGCTGGATCGCCGAGGAGATCGCCCGCCCGCTCGGCCTGGACTTCTGGTTCGGCCTGCCGGCCGACGAAGCGCACCGGGTGGGCCGCATCGGCCCCGTCGAACCGCCGGCCGTCGCGGGCAACGGCGGCACCCTGCGGATGCGCCCCAAGCGGTCCGTCGCCGACGCGTACCGCGATCCGGAGTCCCTCACCCGCCGCGCCTTCGGGGCCATCGACCCCTTCCCCGACGAGAACGCCCCCGACTACCGGGCGGCCGAACTCCCCGCCTCCAACGGCATCGCCACCGCCCGCGCGCTGGCCCGCTGCTACGCCGCGATGATCGGCCCGGTCGACGGCCACCGCCTGTTCGCCCCGGCCACCCTCACCCTCGCCCGCACCGAGGAGTCGGCGGGCCCGGACCGGGTCCTGGTCGTCAACACCCGTTTCGGCCTCGGCTACATGCTGCACGGCCCGGCGGCCCCGCTGCTCGCCCCCGGCTCCTTCGGCCACCCCGGCCGAGGTGGCTCACTCGGCTTCGCCGACCCGGAATCCGGCATCGCGCTGGGCTATGTGACGAATGGTCTGCAGAAGGGAGTCACCGCCGATCCTCGTGCCCAGGCCCTGGTCAGGGCAGTACGGTCGGCGCTATGACTCCTCCTTCCTCTGCTGGTTCACGGTTCGACGGATACGGCGTACTCATCACCGGGGCGGGCCAGGGCATCGGGGCGGCCACGGCCCGCCGGCTGGCCTCGGAGGGCGCCCGCGTCCTGGTCACCGACCTGGACGGCGACCGCGCCGAACGCACTGCCGCGGCGATACGCGAGACGGGCGGGACCGCCGAGGCACTGGACTGCGACGTGTCCGACCGGGCGGCGGTCGAGGCCGCGGTCGCCCACGCCGTCGCCGCCTTCGGCTCCCTCGACGTGCTGGTCAACAACGCATACGCCTGCACGCCCGATGTCCCGCTCTTCGAGGAAGAGCCCGACGAGGCCTGGCAGCGTGACCTCGACATCACCCTCACCGGCCCGTACCGGTGCGCCCGCGCCGCCCTTCCGCACCTGGTGGCCTCCGGCCGGGGCGCGATCGTCAACATCGGCTCGGTCAACGGCGAACAGGACTTCGGCAACCACGCCTACAGCGCCGCCAAAGCCGGCCTGGGCAGCCTGACCCGCACCCTCGCGGGCCATGCCGGACCGCGCGGCGTACGCGTCAACCTGGTCGCGCCCGGCACGATCCGCACGGACGCCTGGGCGGGCCGTGACGCGCAACTGTCCCGGGTGAGTGGCCTCTACCCGCTCGGCCGGGTCGGCGAGCCCGACGACATCGCGTCCGCCGTCGCCTTCCTCGCGTCGCGCGACGCGGCCTGGATCACGGGGACGACGCTGCGGGTGGACGGCGGTCTGACCGCAGTGAACTCCGCCTTCCAGCAGGCGGCTTCGGCGGAGTGACGGAGCCCGCGTACGTACCGCTGGGGCACAAGTGGGGTGCCAAACGAACGTGACACATCGGGGTTCGGGTGTCACGTTCCCGCGAAGGGGTGGGCGGCGAGCCCGGGCGCATCGCCCACCCCGCTCGAACCAGCCGTTGGCCGTGGGGGTGTCGTTGAACGTCCTGCGCCGGGCGATGTTCAGGCAGACCGGTCGCAGGCCCGGGAACCGGTACGTCGCTCCCGCTCAACCCGTGTGCAGCATCAGCCCGATGCCGACGACCATCAGCCCCGCCGCCGCGATGCGCGGCGCGCCGAACCGTTCCTTGAAGAACACCGTTCCTATGGCCGCGCCGACGATGATGGACGATTCCCGGAGCGCGGCGATCGGCGCCAGCGCGGCCCGGGTCTGGGCCCACAGCACGAGGCCGTACGCGGTCACCGACAGGGCCGCCCCCAGCAGCCCGCGTCCGGCGTACGGCTTGAGTGCGGGAAGGAGCGTGGACCGGCGCTGGTAGAGGGCGTACACCGGGATGGCGATCCCCTCCAGGATCATCAGCCAGGCGATGTAACCGAGCGAGGTTCCGGAGGTGCGTACCCCGACCCCGTCCACCGTGGTGTACCCGGCGATGGCCAGGCCGGTCGCGAGGGCGGCCAGCAGCGCCGGCCAGTCCGGGCGTCGGCCGGATCCGCGGATGCCCCAGAGCGCGAGCCCCACGAGCCCCGCCGAGGCCACCGCGACGCCCGCCGTGGCCCAGCCGTCGGGACGCTCACCGACGAAGACGGCGGCGAGGACCGTCACCACCAGCGGGGCCGTACCCCGGGCGATCGGGTACATCTGTCCGAAGTCGCCGAGGGTGAACGAGCGCATCAGCAGCAGCATGTACGCCACGTGCAGCGCCGCCGAGACCAGCAGGTACGGCCACGCCCCGGCGGCCGGGAACGGGACGAAGCCGGCCGCGGCGGCGCCGATCAGCAGCCCGCCCCCGGAGATCAGGGTGAAGGAGAGGAGCTGGTCCTTGATCGCGTGTGCGATCGCGTTCCAACTGGCGTGCGTGACAGCGGCGATCAGGACGGCGAAGGCGACCAGGGGTGTCACGCGGACTGCTCGCGCACATCCACCACGGTTCCACCGGCGTGCCCGATCAGGGTTTTGGGGTCGAGCGGGAAGACCGTGTGCGGGGTGCCCGCCGCCGCCCACACCACGTCGTGGTCCAGCAGCCCGCGGTCGGCCAGCACGCGGGTCGTCGTACGGTGCCCGAAGGGCGGTACGCCCCCGATCGCGTACCCGGTCGTCTCCCGGACCAGATCGGCGCCGGCCCGCTTGACCTTCGCGGCACCCAGCTCCGCGCGGACGAGCTCGACGTCGACGCGCGAGGAGCCGTCCATCAGGACCAGGACCGGGACGCCGTCGGCCTCGAAGATCAGGGACTTGACGATCTCGCTGAGCTCGCAGCCGATCGCGGCAGCCGCCTCGGCGGCGGTACGGGTGGCCTCCGGGAACCGGCGGACCTCGACATCGAGGCCCAGCTCCCGCAGGGCCTCGGCGAATCGGGGGTGGGCTTCGGCGGCAGTGGTGTCGGGAGTGCTCATGCCCTGCACGCTAGCGAACGCGATACGGGGCACGCGACGGAGTTCCGCACTGCGGAACCCCGTCGAGAGGCAATCGCCTTCACCTCTTCCCGGCGTACGACACGACGCAGCCGACGGTCAGCGTCACCCCGAGCACTCCTACGGCAAGCAGTCCAAGGACATCGAGGAGCCCCATGCCGTCCGCCACGCCTCTGATCGCGCCGGCGATCCCGCCGACGGACGCGCATATCCCGAGCACGAAAAGGCGCGAGCCGAGAGGCCCTGACGGGCCGCGGCCGGACGTGCTCACGGCCTTGGCGGGTGGACGCCTCACGGCCCCGCTCGCAGCACCGCCGCCACCACGGGGCCCGCCGCGTCGCCGCCGTGGCCGCCGGACTGGACGACCGCCGCGGCGGCGAGATCGTTGCTGAAGCCGGCGAACCAGCTGTTGGACGTGGCCTGGCCGTCGACCTCCGCCGAGCCCGTCTTGGCGCCCTTGTCGCCGCCGACCGAGGCCATAGCGTCCTTTCCGGTGCCCCAACTCGCGGTCTGGCGCATCATGTTGGTGACCTGCTGGGACGCGGACGGGGAAAGCGAACGGGAGGCGGTGGCGATCGGCCGGCCGTCGAGGTCCGGGGCGACGAGGATCGGCTGGCGGAAGGTGCCGTTCTTCGCGGTGGCGGTGATGGACGCCATGTTGAGCGCGTTCATCTGGATCGTGCCCTGACCGATGTACTGGGCGGCTGCCTCGCCACCGGTGGCCTCGGGCACGCTGCCGTCCCAGGACAGGATGCCGGTCTTCCAGTCCAGGCCGATACCGAAGACGTCACGGGCCTCCTTGGCGAGCGCCGCGTCGTCCTTCGTGTCGTCGATCAGTTTGATGAAGGCCGTGTTGCAGGAGCGGGCGAAGCTGGTCGTCAGGGTGCCGTCGGGGATCGAGAAGTCGCCCAGGTTCTTGAAGGTACGGCCCATGTACATCGCGGTGGGCGGGCACTCGATCTTCTGGTTCGCCGAGGCGAGGCCCTTCTCGATCAGCATCGCCGCCGTCACGATCTTCATCGTCGACCCGGGTGCCTGCTTGCCCTGCATCGCCGTGTTGAAGCCGGTGGCCGGATTGTTGGCGACCGCGCGGATCGCGCCCGTGGACGGCCGGACCGCGACCACCGACGCCTGGCTGAACTTCTTCACGGCCGTCTCGGCCGCCGCCTGGGCGTTCGCGTCCAGGGTGGTCTGCAGCTTGCCCGGTCTGCCCTTGGTGAGGGTCAGCAGGGTCTTGTCCGGCCCGTCCGCGTTCTCGCTCTCGATCCAGGTCTCGACGCCGGCCGTGCCGCCGGCCTTCTCCCCGTACTTGTCGCGCAGTGCGTCCAGGATCGGGCCCAGGGAGGGGTACTTCTCCTTGGTGAGCGCCCTGCCGTTGTGGTCGACGGCCTCGATCGACGGTGTCGACGCCTCACCCGTCTTCAGCGACGCACCGGCCGTCAGTTGCGGGTGGACCACGGTGGGGGCCCAGTCGACCAGCGGCCGGCCCGTGGTCAGGCCGCGCACCACGGTCAGTTCGGAGGAGTACGACCAGGGCTTGGACTGCCCCTCGAAAGACACGGTCGCCTTCACCGTGTAGGGCACCTTCGTACCCACCGCCGGGCCAGGAGTGATCACCGCGTCGGTGACGTGGGCACTCTCGCGGTAGCCGCTCAGGGCCGGTTCGGCCTCGGTCGCGTTGTTGGTGAGCTGGGACGCGACGGCCGCGTCACCGCTCGCCCAGGCCTTGAGGAACTTCTTCGCCGTGTCATCGATCTCCGCGGCGGTGACCGGCCCCGTCTTCACCTCGGCGGCGGCGGACTTGCTGTTCGTGCCGTCGCCGCCACCGCCACCGCCGTTCAGCCCGTCCAGGACGTTGTACGCGCCGTAGCCCACCCCGCCGACCACGACCGCGAAAACTCCACCGACCATCGCGATCTTCGCTCCACTGCGCATCCGTCAGTCCCCCTCCCCAGGAGTTCCCCTTGAACGCGTTCAAGGGGACGCTGCTGGGCACCCTACGGGACTGCGGTGACAGTCGAGATGGTTGTTATAGGAACGCGATATGTGTGGCATGAATACAACGGTCGAACCGTGGTGTGCCGGTCAAATCCAGGTATCCAGCCACATTCGGTCCCGCCAGGATCCGTCCGGAATGGGTGTTCCCGTGTAAATGGGCCAGAAATAAATGAAATTCCAGATGATCAGCAGCACCAGCACGCCCGCCGCGACAGCCCCCAGTGTCCGCCGACGTTCGCCCGACACGTCGCCGGTCACCAGGCCGAGTTCCCGCCCGGGGCCGCTCGCCGCCGCAGGGCCCAGCATCGCGCCGATCATCATCGTGACCGCCAGACACAGGAACGGCACGAACACGACCGCGTAGAAGAGGAAGATCGTCCGCTCCTGGTAGAAGAACCAGGGCAGCCAGCCCGCCGCCACACCGCAGGCGATCGCCCCCGCCCGCCAGTCGCGCCGGAAGAACCAGCGCCACAGCACGTACACCAGGGCGAAGCACGCCGCCCACCACAGCAGCGGCGTCCCGATGGCCAGCACCTCGCGGGAGCACTTGCCGGTCTCCGAGGCCGCGCAGCCCGGCTGCTCCTCCCAGAAGTACGAGACGGGCCGGCCGAGCACGATCCAGCTCCAGGGATTGGACTGGTAGGTGTGGCCGGAGGTCAGATTCACATGGAATTCGTAGACCTGGTACTCGTAGTGCCACAGGCTGCGCAGCCAGTCCGGCAGCCACGTCCAGTTGCCGCCCCTGCCGTCGGTCTGCGCCCAGTTCCGGTAGTAGCCCTTGTCGGTGACGATCCAGCCGGTCCAGGACACGAGGTACGTGAGGATCGCGACCGGGACCGTGGAGACGAACGCCGGCAGCAGATCGCGCTTGAGCACCGCCAGGTACGGCCGCACCGCGCCCGCGGTCCGGCGCGCGCCCACGTCCCACAGCACCGTCATCAGACCGAAGCCGGCCAGGATGTACAGGCCGTTCCACTTGGTGGCGAAGGCCAGCCCCAGCATCAGACCGGCGGTGAGCCGCCACGGACGCCAGCCCAGCCGCAGATTCTCCGCGACCTCGGCATCGGGGCGCAGCACACCCTCCTCGTCGACCGGCAGCGCGGCGGCGAGGCGGCGCCGCGCCCAGTCGCGGTCGATCAGCAGGGCGCCGAACGCCGCCAGCACGAAGAACATCAGCACCAGGTCGAGCAGCGCGGTGCGGCTCATGACGAAGTGCAGACCGTCGACGGCGAGCAGCGTGCCGGCCAGGCACCCCAGGAACGTCGAACGGAACAGGCGCCGCCCGATCCGGCACAGCATCAGCACCGACAGCGTGCCGAGCACCGCCACCATGAACCGCCAGCCGAACGGCGTGAAGCCGAAGACCTGCTCACCGATCCCGATGATCCACTTGCCGACCGGCGGATGCACCACATAGCCCGGATCCACCGGGACGTGCACCTTCGACGGATCGGCGAGGATCAGCTTGTCGATGTCCTTGGGCCAGTTGCCCTCGTACCCCTGGTTGATCAGCGCCCAGGAATCCTTGGCGTAGTACGTCTCGTCGAATATCAGGGCGTGCGGGCTGCCCAGGTTCCAGAACCGCAGCACCCCGGCGACCAGTGCCACCAGCAGCGGGCCGCCCCAGGCGGACCACCGCACCAGGCGTCCGGCCAGGGGCGGAGAGACCCCGAGCACCGCCCACAGCTGGGCGCCGGGGCGGGTGTACGGCGGGATCAGCCGTTCACGCAGCCCGATTCCGGGCCGGGGCGCATGGCCGAAGCGGCGCAGCCGCTGCTGCCAGGATGTCGGCTCTTCGCCGTGCGGTTCCCCGGCGTCTTGACCCTGCGGGGCCTCGGGCGCAGTACTCGTCACCGCGCCATCGTAGGGAACGCGTCTGTGCGAGCGCTGTCGCCCGTGCTGGGAGGATGACTCATGTGACTGGAACGACTGGAACGCTGGTACTCGCAGGAACCCCCATCGGCGATGTGGCGGACGCCCCGCCACGCCTCGCCGCCGAACTGGAGACGGCCGATGTGGTCGCCGCCGAGGACACCCGCCGGCTGCGCCGCCTCACGCAGGCGCTCGGCATCCACACCACGGGGCGGGTCGTCTCCTACTTCGAGGGCAATGAGTCGGCCCGTACGCCCGAACTCGTCGAGGCACTGACCGGCGGCGCCCGCGTCCTGCTGGTCACGGACGCCGGGATGCCGTCCGTCTCCGACCCCGGCTACCGGCTGGTGGCCGCGGCGGTGGAGAAGGACATCAAGGTCACCGCGGTTCCGGGCCCGTCCGCGGTGCTCACCGCTCTCGCCCTGTCCGCGCTGCCCGTCGACCGGTTCTGCTTCGAGGGCTTCCTGCCGCGCAAGGCGGGTGAACGGCTCGGCAGACTGCGCGAGGTCGCCGACGAGCGCCGCACCATGGTCTTCTTCGAGGCCCCGCACCGGCTCGACGACACCCTGGCGGCGATGGCCGAGGTCTTCGGCGCTGACCGCCGGGCGGCCGTGTGCCGGGAGCTGACCAAGACGTACGAGGAAGTGAAGCGCGGCCCGCTGGGCGAGCTGGCGGCGTGGGCGGCCGAAGGGGTGCGCGGCGAGATCACCGTCGTCGTCGAGGGTGCGGCCGACTCCGGACCCGAGGAACTGGACGCGGCGGAGCTGGTACGCAGGGTGCGGGTGCGCGAGGAGGCGGGGGAGCGACGCAAGGAAGCCATCGCCGCCGTGGCCGCCGACGCGGGGCTGCCCAAGCGCGAAGTCTTCGACGCGGTCGTGGCGGCAAAGAATGCGGAGCGAACCGGCCCCGTATAGGTCAACGAACTGATCTCGTAAGCAAAGCGGGAGTCGCGCACCGGGCCTTTCTGCCACGAGATGGCCAAAACCGCTCCAACACTCGTCACGGTCCGATGCGCTGCCGCCGGTTAAGGGCGTCCACTGGACCAAGGACGCATTCTCCGGAGTGCTTGTCCGGCGGACCAAAGGAGCAGGCATGAGCGAGATCACACCCACCACCGTCCATGAGGCGTATGCCTTCGCCTGCATGAAGTGCGGATACGGCTGGGAACAGGCCTACGAGATAGAGCACCACGTCGACGGCTCCAACAACGACTACGTCATATACAAGGCGGACGGGGAGCGGGTTCCCTCGCCCCTCTCCCGGCCCAGCTGCGTGAACTGCGACGGGCACGTGCTCCGGATCATGCGGGCCGGCCGGGTCTCGACCGTCCAGAATCTGCTCCACACGCCCCGGCCCACGCGGACGCCCGTCGAGGGCATCGACGCCCAGGGCGACGAGGCCAGGGCCGCCGTCCCCACCGCCGCATCCGCGGGCGCGCAGCACCACTGGCACCTGTCCGACCTGCTGCACCCCTTCCACCGCAAGTAGGGCGTCCGGCTTCCACCGTCGGCGAGGCGCCCGGCGCGGTCCTCGTACGATCGTCGTCATGAGCCGTACCGAAGCCCCGCCGCTGCCCGAACCCCTCCGGGTGCCGGTCGCCGATTCGCACACCCACCTGGACATGCAGGACGCGACCGTCGAGGAGGGCCTCGCCAGGGCCGCGGCGGTCAACGTGACCACCGTGATCCAGGTGGGCTGCGACGTGGCCGGTTCACGCTGGGCCGCCGAGACCGCCGCCGCGCACGCGAACGTCCACGCGGCGGTCGCCCTCCACCCCAACGAGGCGCCGCGCATCGTGCACGGCGATCCCGATGGGTGGTCGCGGCAGGGGGCGCGCGAAGGGGGCGGGACAGCGGCGCTGCACGAGGCGCTCGCGGAGATCGACGCGCTGGCAGCACTCGACCACGTCCGCGGCGTCGGCGAGACCGGGCTCGACTACTTCCGTACCGGCCCCGAGGGCATGGCCGCGCAGGAGGAGTCCTTCCGCGCCCACATCGAGATCGCCAAGCGGCACGGCAAGGCGCTGGTCATCCACGATCGCGAGGCGCACGCGGACGTGCTGCGTGTCCTCGCCGACGCGGGCGCCCCCGAGCGGACCGTCTTCCACTGCTACTCCGGCGACGCCGACATGGCCCGGACCTGCGCGGACGCCGGGTACTTCATGTCCTTCGCCGGCAATGTCACCTTCAAGAACGCCCAGCCGCTGCGCGACGCGCTGGCCGTCGCGCCGATGGAACTGGTCCTGGTCGAGACGGATGCGCCGTTCCTGACCCCCGCCCCGTACCGCGGACGGCCCAACGCGCCGTATCTCATTCCCGTCACGCTGCGTGCCATGGCGGAGGTGAAGGGCGTGGACGAGGACGCCCTGGCGTCGGCCATCGCCGACAACACCGCTCACGCATTCGACTACTGACGGTACGCACGCACGCATCGGTCACGGTATGCGGTCGAGCCGTTTTGGAGAGTCACCGAAGCTCCGCTATCCTCCCGGGCGCCATCAGGCGAGCCGGCCGATCGGATCCTCTGGAGCATCGTGAGCAACTCGAAGGGCAGTCACCGCGCGGCACGCGGCAGTGGGCGTACGGCGGTGGCGCGACCGTTGCCCGCCCCGCCTCCGGCCGCCGCCCCCGCGTCCGTCCCGCTCCATGAGCGGCTGACGCTCGCCGCGTGGGCGGTGCACGCCCCGACCGTCGTCGACCTGCCGCCGCCCGGCCGCCCGCCCGCCCCCGACGCCACCGGCGGCCGGGCGGTGGCGCGCCGGGCCGCCCCGCGGCACAGGGCCCCGGCCGGGCCCGAGAGCCTGCGCCGCCTCGTCCCGCAGGCCCTCGTCGTCGCGTTCCTGGCCGGTGGCACCACGGCATTCGTGGCCTGCGACAAGGCGGTGACGCTCGACGTCGACGGCAGGCCCCGCACCCTGCACACCTTCGCGGACGACGTCGACGAGTTCCTTGCCGACGAGGGCGTCACGCTCGCCGCCCGCGACAGCGTCACCCCGGCCCTCGGCAGCGGACTCGCCGACGGCGACGAGGTCGTGGTCCGGCCGCGGAGGTAGGAGCCCGGCGCCCGGCCGGAGAAGCCGTGTGCGCGACGGGCGCGAGCCCCCGGTCGCGCCGCGGCCGTACGCTTACCGGGTGAGCACCACTGAGCCCGATGCCCTCCTGGGCCCCGCAGACATCCGCGAGCTGGCCGCCGAGCTGGGCGTACGCCCGACCAAGCAGCGCGGTCAGAACTTCGTCATCGACGCCAACACGGTCCGCCGGATCGTGCGGACGGCGGAAGTCCGCCCGGACGACGTCGTCGTCGAAGTCGGTCCCGGGCTCGGCTCGTTGACCCTGGCGCTGCTGGAGGCGGCGGACCGGGTCGTCGCCGTCGAGATCGACGACGTGCTGGCGGGCGCCCTGCCGGCCACGGTCGCCGCCCGGATGCCGGGGCGCGCCGACCGCTTCGCGCTGGTGCACTCCGACGCGATGCTGGTGCGGGAGCTGCCGGGCCCGGCGCCGACCGCGCTGGTCGCGAACCTTCCGTACAACGTCGCCGTGCCGGTCCTGCTGACGATGCTGGAACGGTTCCCGTCGATCGAGCGGACCCTCGTCATGGTCCAGGCCGAGGTCGCCGACCGGCTGGCCGCACGGCCGGGCAACAAGGTCTACGGCGTGCCGTCGGTGAAGGCCAACTGGTACGCGGACGTCAAGCGGGCCGGGTCCATCGGCCGCAACGTCTTCTGGCCCGCCCCGAACGTCGACTCGGGTCTGGTGTCGCTGGTCCGGCGCACCGAGCCGATCGCGACGAGCGCGAGCAGGACCGAGGTCTTCGCGGTCGTCGACGCGGCTTTCGCCCAGCGCCGCAAGACGCTGCGGGCGGCCCTGGCCGGCTGGGCGGGCTCCGCGCCCGCCGCCGAAGCGGCGCTGGTCGCCGCCGGGATCTCGCCGCAGGCCCGCGGCGAGTCGCTGACGGTCGAGGAGTTCGCCGCCATCGCCGAGAACAAGCCCGCAGGGAATGAGCCTGCCGGGAGCGAGCCTGCCGGGAGCGAGCCCGCCGGGAACGTCCGCAACGAGCCCTCCGGGAGGGGCGAGTGAGCGTCACCGTCCGCGTACCGGCCAAGGTCAACGTCCAGCTCGCGGTCGGCGCCCCGCGCCCCGACGGCTTTCACGACCTGGCCAATGTCTTCCTCGCCGTCGGCCTGTACGACGAGGTCACCGTCACCCCCGCCGACGAGCTGCGCATCACCTGCTCGGGCCCGGACGCCGCGAAGGTCCCGCTGGACGCGACGAACCTCGCCGCCCGCGCCGCGATCGCACTGGCCGAACGGCACGGCATCGCCCCCGATGTGCACATCCACATCGCCAAGGACATCCCCGTCGCGGGCGGCATGGCGGGCGGCAGCGCCGACGGCGCCGCCGCCCTGCTGGCCTGCGACGCCCTCTGGTCCACCGGCGCCACCCGGGAAGAGCTCCTCGCCATCTGCGCCGAGCTGGGCAGCGACGTCCCGTTCAGCCTCGTCGGCGGCGCGGCCCTCGGCGTCGGCCGCGGCGAGCGGCTGACCGCGATCGATGTCGGCGGAACCTTCCACTGGGTCTTCGCGGTCGCCGACGGCGGGCTCTCCACCCCGGCTGTCTACGGTGAGTTCGACCGGCTCACGGTCGGTACGGACGTCCCTGCGCCGGAGGCCTCACCGGCGCTCCTCGCCGCACTGCGCGCCGGGGACACCAACGCGCTCGCGGACTCCCTGAGCAACGACCTCCAGCCCGCCGCGCTCTCCCTGCGCCCCTCGCTGGCCGACACCCTCGCCGCGGGCACCGGGGCAGGTGCCCTGGCCGCCCTGGTCTCGGGCTCCGGGCCGACCACCGCGTTCCTGGTGGCGGACGAGGAGTCGGCCCGGAAGGTGGCCGAGGCGCTGATCACCTCGGGCACGTGCCGGAACGCCCGGGCCGCGGTCTCCCCGGCGCCGGGTGCCACGCTCGTCTGACACCGCCTGCCGCTACCGGTCGTAGTGGCAGCGGCAGGCGGGGCCGCAAGGGCGAGCGGACGTCCTGCCGCTGTCGCCCCGTACCCTGGGAAGTCGATCGATCCCCCGGGGCAGGAGTGAAATGGCCGTCAATCTGGTCAATGTCGAGCAGGTCAGCAAGGTGTACGGCACCCGTGCCCTGCTCGACGGCGTGTCCCTCGGGGTGTCCGAGGGGGACCGGATCGGTGTCGTGGGCCGTAACGGCGACGGCAAGACGACCCTCATCCGGATGCTCGCCAGGCTGGAGGAGGCGGACAGCGGCCGCGTCACCCACAGCGGTGGGCTGCGCCTCGGCGTCCTGACCCAGCACGACTCGCTCGACCCGGAGGCGACCATCCGCCACGAGGTGATCGGCGACCTCGCCGACCACGAGTGGGCGGGCAGCGCCAAGATCCGCGACGTGCTCACGGGGCTCTTCGGCGGGCTCGCACTGCCGGGCTTCGAGCACGGCCTGGACACCGTCATCGCGCCGCTCTCCGGCGGTGAGCGGCGCCGCATCGCGCTGGCCAAGCTGCTCATCGCCGAGCAGGACCTGATCGTCCTCGACGAGCCGACCAACCACCTCGACGTCGAGGGCATTTCCTGGCTGGCCGGCCATCTGCGGGCACGCCGCTCGGCGCTCGTCTGCGTCACCCACGACCGCTGGTTCCTCGACCAGGTCTGTACGCGCATGTGGGACGTCCAGCGCGGCACGGTCCACGAGTACGAGGGCGGCTACAGCGACTATGTCTTCGCCCGGGCCGAACGGGAGCGGATCGCCGCGACCGAGGAGTCCAAGCGGCAGAACCTGATGCGCAAGGAGCTGGCCTGGCTGCGCCGCGGCGCCCCCGCCCGTACCTCCAAGCCGCGCTACCGCATCGAGGCGGCCAACGAGCTGATCGCCGACGTGCCGCCGCCGCGCGACACCAGCGAGCTGATGAAGTTCGCCAACGCACGGCTCGGCAAGACCGTCTTCGACCTGGAGGACGTGACCGTCCAGGCGGGCCCCAAGACGCTGCTCACCCATCTCACCTGGCAGCTGGGCCCCGGCGACCGGATCGGCCTGGTCGGGGTCAACGGCGCGGGCAAGACCTCGCTGCTGCGGGCGCTCGCCGAGGCGGCCCGTACGCAGGGCGACACCCAGCCCGCCGCCGGGAAGGTCGTCGTCGGCAAGACGGTCAGGCTCGCCTACCTCTCCCAGGAGGTCCACGAGCTGAACCCGAACCTGCGGGTACTCGAAGCGGTGCAGCAGGTACGGGACCGGGTCGACCTCGGCAAGGGCCGGGAGATGACCGCGGGCCAGCTGTGCGAGCAGTTCGGCTTCTCGAAGGAGAAGCAGTGGACCCCGGTGGGCGACCTCTCCGGCGGTGAGCGGCGCCGGCTCCAGATCCTGCGCCTGCTGATGGACGAGCCGAACGTCCTCTTCCTCGACGAGCCCACCAACGACCTCGACATCGAGACCCTGACCCAGCTGGAGGATCTCCTCGACGGCTGGCCCGGATCGATGATCGTGATCTCCCACGACCGGTTCTTCATCGAGCGCACCACGGACCGGGTGATGGCGCTGCTCGGCGACCGCACGCTGCGGATGCTGCCGCGTGGGATCGACGAGTACCTGGAGCGCAGGCAGCGGATGGAGGAGGCGGCCACCCCCTCCGCCGCGCCCGCGGTCAAGGAGAAGGCCGCGCCGGCCGCGACCGTCTCGCCGCAGGCCGCACGCGCGGCGAAGAAGGAACTGCAGAAGGTGGAGCGGCAGCTCGACAAGGTGTCGACGCGGGAGACCGCGCTGCACGCACAGATCGCGGACAACGCCACGGACTTCGAGAAGGTCGCCAAGCTGGACGCGGAACTGCGCGAACTGGTCGCGGAGCGCGACGAGTTGGAGATGCGCTGGCTGGAACTGGCCGAGGACGCCTGATCGCTGAGGCGCATGCGGTGCGCACCGGTCACGGTGGTGCGATCGGTGCGAACTGGTGTGACCAGTGGGGTCTGTGGGGCGGGTGGTAGAAAGAAGGCTTGCCCGGCAACAGGTGCAGATGCCGGTCCGGTCCGCACGAAGGGGGACGTGCTGATGACCCAGCCGCCCGGCCAGCAACCGCCGCAGGAAGGCTTCGGAGCCCCGTACGATCCGGCGCCGGCGCCGGGGCCGGCCCAGCCGCCCCCGCCGCCCGGACCCGGACCGGGGTACGGCCCCGCGCAGCCCGGCCCGTACAACCCGCCCGCGCAGCCGGGGCCGTACAGCGCGCCCGCGCAGCCCGGTCCCTACGGAACTCCCGTGCAGCCCGGCCCGTACAGCGCGCCCGCGCAGCCGGGACCGTACGGGGTCCAGCAGCCCGGCCCGTACCACGCCCCCGCACAGCTCGCCCACGGTTACCAGCAGCAACCGCGGACGCCCGTTCCGGACGGTCCCTCCCGGGGCCCGTTCCGGGGCAGGCCCGCAGTGATCATCGGGGCGGCCCTCGCCGCGCTCCTGGTCGTCGGCGGCGTCTACCTCGGCACGGGCGGGGACGGGAACGGCAAACCCCGCGCCGAGGCGAGCGCGGAGAGCACCGATGACGGGCAGCCGAGCACGCCGCCGTCAGCCAAGGAGCCGAACGAAGCGGAACGCACCAAGGAACGGGCCGCGGCCGACGCACGGGAGACCAGGGACCTCAACGCCGCGCGCAAGCCGGGCGAAGCGCGGGTGGACTGGCTCCAGACCAACGCCGTCGACCTGCCGCGCCGCGGCGCCGACGCGTACGGCCCCTGGGTGTTCGGCGACACGGTCGTCAGGGGCTTGTACCGCACGCTCTCGGGCTATTCCGCGGCCGACGGTGAACAGCGGTGGTCCCTGAAGTTCGGCACGAACATCTGCGCGGCGCCCACCGGGGCGTCGACCGACGGCAAGCTCATCATCGGTCTCATGAACGGTACGTCCGACAAGGCCGACTGCGCGGACCTCCAGATGGTCGACCTGAGGACCGGCAAGGCGGGCTGGAAGAAGTCCGTCGACCGGAAGGGCGTGCAGGATCTGCTGTCGGACCTCGCCATGGGGATCAGCGGCGATGTCGTCACCTTCGGCCGCACCAGCGCGAGCAACGCCTACCGGGTCGCGGACGGCACGGAACTGGACATCAAGCAGCCAGGCAACTGCCAGCCCTTCGCCTTCGCGAGCGGCCCCCGGATGATCGCGGCCACGAGTTGTCCGACGGCCGACGCCGATGTGCACAACGACCAGGTGCAGGAGTTCGATCCGGCCACTGGCAAGCCGAAGTGGACGTACAAGGTCAAGACCGGTTGGCAGGTGGACCATTTCTACTCGGTCAGCCCGCTCGTGGTGTCGCTCAAGAAGCGCGGCCAGTGGGCCATCGTCGCCCTGAACGAGAACGGCACCTACCGGTCCCAGATGGCGGGCAAGGGCGACTACGCGGTGAGGTGCTCGGAGGAGTACGCGTCGACCATCAGGAAGAACATCGACGGATGCATCGGTGCGGCGGCCGACGCGAGCACGTTCTATCTGGCGACCAAGCAGGTGCAGAGCGACACCGCACCCAACAACGCGGTCGTCGCCTTCGATCTGGACACCGGCAAGGAGAAATGGAGTGTGGAGTCCCCGGCCGGCCAGACCGTCCAGCCGCTGCGGATGGCGGGCTCCGACCTGTTGGTCCAGATCGAGGCCACGTACCGCAGGAGCGGCGGGCTCGCTACCGTCGCGCCCTCCGGCGGCGCTCTGCGGACGCTGCTGCGGTACCCGGCTTCGACGTCCAGGGTCGAGAGCAGCCTCTTCCTCCCCAGGATCGTCTACGCAGGCGGCCGTTCCTTCGTCATGAACTCGGCGGTGAGGGAGCAGAACGACGAGGAGGAGATGAAGGTGAAGACCCTGATCGTCTTCGGCGAGTGAGGGACCGGAGGGGGCAGGACGGGCCCCGGAGCGCCGGTGAGGGGTGCGTCCGTGCGAACCGGCTTGCGCACGTGACGAGTTGACCGGCAGTCATCGCTGCCGTCCGGAGCCGCCCCTCAACCGCGTAACGGCGGCATCACGGGGCGGTTCTCCCTTGGGAACAGGGGGTGGACCGACCCGGTGTCCGTGGTGATGCGGGTGGTACAAAGAAGCCCCGCTCGACTGTCGTAACACTGCGGGATCCATGCCCGATTCGCTCCTTTCCGCGGAGTTCAGGGGTCTTGTCGGCCCCTTCGAGCTCCGCGGAATCGCGGGGGAGACCGGAACGGGCACCGGACCGCACGAAGGGGGGACGTGCTGATGACCCAGCCGCCCAGCCAGCAACCGCCGCAGGGGGGCTTCGGCGCACCGCAGGAGCCGCCGCCGGGAAGTCCTCAGCCGCCCCAGGGCCCGCCGCCCGCGCAGCCGCCGCAGTCCCCACCGGTTCCGCAGTCCCCACCGGTTCCGCAGTCCCCACCGGCTCCGCCGCCCGCCCAGCCCGGTTACGCCTATCCCCAGGCACCCGGCCAGATGCCGGGTCAGGCGCCGGGCCAGGTCCCCGGCCAGATGCCGGGTCAGGCGCCGGGCCAGGTCCCCGGCCAGATGCCGGGTCAGGCGCCGGGCCCCCAGGTCCCCGGTTACGGTTACCCCCAGCAGCCCGGCCCGTACAACCAGCAGCAGCCGGGCCCCTACAGCCAGCAGCCTGGCCCTTACAGCCAGCAGCCGGGCCCCTACGGCCAGGCGCAGCCGGGCCCGTACAACCAGCAGCCCGGTCCGTACGGCCAGCAGGCGCAGCCCGGTTACGGCTACCCGCAGCAGCAGTACCCCGGCGCACCTGCCCCGGGCGGTCCCGGCGGTGGCAGTCTCTTCAAGCGCAAGCCCGCGCTGATCATCGGCGCCGCGGTCGTCGCGCTCCTCGTGATCGGCGGCGGCATCTTCGTCGCCACGAGAGGGGGCGGCGACGACAAGAAGCCCGTCGCGGAGAAGAGCGACGACGCCAAGCCGAGCACCTCGCCCTCCGTCGGCGAGGGCAACGGTGACGGCGACGGCCGTGAGAACGACGACCTCAACGCCGGCCGCAAGCCGGGCGAGGCGAAGGTTCTCTGGCTGCAGAAGAACGACATCGACCTGCCGCGCAGCGGCGCGGACGTGTACGGCCCCTGGGTCGTCGGCGACACCGTCGTCAAGGGCATGTATCGCAGCATCTCCGGCTACTCCGTGGCCGACGGCAAGCAGAAGTGGACGCTGAAGCTGCCTGCCGACCTGTGCGCGGCGCCCTCGCAGACCACCACCGACGGCAAGATCGTCATCGGGGTCAAGAACGGCACCACCGACAAGGCGGACTGCGGGGACCTCCAGATGATCGACCTCAACACCGGCACGGCCGGCTGGAAGAAGTCGATCAAGCAGAACGGCATCTGGGACATGCTGTCGGACATCTCGCTCGCCATCAGCGGCAACACCGTGACGGTCGGGCGCACCGGCAACTCCAACGCCTACCAGGTCAGCGACGGCAAGGAACTGTTCGGCAAGCAGCCGGGCAACTGCCAGCCGTTCGCCTTCGCGGGTGGCCCGAAGCTGATCGCCGCCTCCAGCTGCCGCACCGACGACCCCTACAACCCGCAGCACCAGGTCCAGGAGCTCGACCCGACCACCGGGAAGCCCAAGTGGACGTACCGGCCCAAGCGCGGCTGGGAGGTCGACCGCGTCTTCTCGGTGAGCCCGCTGGTGGTCTCCCTGAAGAAGGACAAGGAGTGGAGCATCCTCGCCCTCAAGGAGAACGGCTCGTTCCGCTCCGGGCTCGTCAGTGACAAGGGCGACAAGTTCGCGCCGGACTGCGGCAGCGCCTTCGCCATCTTCGGCAAGGCCCTGGACGGTTGCATCGGTCTTGCCGCCGACGCCAACACGTTCTACATCGCGACCTCGCCGGACTCCAGCGGCCTCGCCCGCACGAACAAGGTCGTGGCGTTCGACCTGAACACCGGCAAGCCCAAGTGGAAGGCCGCGGCGCCGGCCGAGCGCACGGTGAAGCCGCTGCGCATGGAGGGCGCCGACGTGCTGCTCTACGTGGAGGCCGGTTACAACAAGGGCGGCGGGATCGCCACCCTCGCACCGACCGGTGGCACCCCTCGGATGGTGCTGAAGCACCCCGTGTCGACGTCCGAGATCGAGAGCACCTTCTACGACACGAAGATCGTCTACGCCGGTGGCCGTTCCTTCATCGCGAGTGGACGGGTCAGTGCGAGAAACGACAAGGAAGAGCTGGAGACGAAGACCATGATGGCCTTCGGTAACTGACGGCTCACGAAGACTTCTCACGGCGGGCAGCGGCCCGAGATCCTTCGGCC